>CAZQET010000183.1:0-23121 GCA_964591825.1 uncultured Conexibacteraceae bacterium | reverse complement strand
AAGGTGGAGATCGGCTTCGAGGGCGGCCAGGTGATCGCCGTCCGCCTCGGCGACGATGAGCTCAAGTCGCTGCGCAAGCAGGTCGAGAAGGGCGGCTGGCACGACGTGAAGACCGAGGACGGCGTCCTTGCCCTGTACGTCGGCAAGGTCGCCTTCCTGCGCATTGACTCCGACGAGCACCGCGTCGGCTTCTCAGGGGGCGCGTGACCAGCGCATTTCTGCGTCCTCGGTCGCTCGCGTGCAGAGCACGCCACGCTCCCTGCGTCCTTGAACTGCTTGGTCACGCACCCCCTGAGGGATGAGAATTAGGACTGCCATCGGCCTGGCTGGGGCGACGGTCGTGGGCGCCGCTCTGTGGTGGAGGAAGAATCCATCCGCGTGTCCCTACGGCCAGCGCTTCTGGGTGGAAGCGCCGCATCCGATCATCACCCGCGAGCGCTTGCGGCAGGTGCTCCAGCCGGCGCCCGGCGAGCGCGTCCTCGAGATCGGCCCCGGCGTCGGCTACTACACGCTCGACATGGCCGAGTGGGTCGGCCCCGAGGGCACGGTCGAGATCTTCGACCTGCAGCAGGAGTTCCTCGACCACGTGATGAGACGCGCCGCAGAGCGCAACCTCGCCAACGTCGTCCCCACTCAGGGCGACGCCACCGCCCTTCCCTACGACGATGACTCGATCGACGCCGTCGTCCTCACCGCCGTCCTCGGCGAGATCCCCGACCCTGTCGCTGCCCTGCGCCAGATCGCCCGCGTCCTCAAGCCGAGCGGCCGCCTGGTCGTCGGCGAGCTCTTCGGCGACCCCCACTTCACCACCCAGGCCGCCCTCAAGCGCCAAGCGAGCGAAGCGGGCCTCGCCTGGCAGACCCACTCCGGCAACTGGCTCGGCTACTTCGCTCGGCTGACAACCGCTCACTGACCTCGTGGCTGATCCGTATCCGAACTGGAAGTACTTCCCCAGCCGGGATCGTCCGCCACGGTGGGTCGGTGAGTTCGTTGAAGTGGTTCGCGAACAGCGCGAGCAGACCGACTCTTCGACCGTCTCCAAATTGAAAAGCGACCAAGTTCTGAGTCATCTGCGGCCGGGTCTCGAGAAGCTCGGCTACCGGGTGGAGACAGGCAAGAAGAAAGACGAACGGATCGGCTTGCCAGTCTTGTTTGGCGACCAGGGGAAAGAGCTCGTCCGCTATGAGGTTGATGCGGTCCATGACGACTTGAAAGTTCTGGTCGAGATCGAGGCGGGCCGCGGCGCGCGTGGGAACGCCGTCTACAGGGACCTGGTTCGCGCTTCGCTGATAGTCGACGCGCAATTTCTCGCCCTCGGCGTCATGAACGAATATCGCCACAAAAGCGCTGGTAAACCGATCGTGGTCAAGAGTTATCGCGATGCTCGAGACCAGCTCGATGCGATTTATGCAAGCGAGCGCCTCCTGCTTCCCTTCGCGGGAGTGCTTCTCTTCGGCTATTGACCGGCTGAGAGGGGTTTGGCGAAGCCCCGCCGCGCACGCCTGGCGGCAGCGGATACTCGGCGGTGCAACATCACTCAGTCGGCCAAATAAACGCCGCTCATGGGAATCCGGTTCCGTCGGGTCGACCACGCGACTTGCCGCCGCAGGCCTTGCGAGGCACAGCAAGACCCGCATCCGACATTGACCCCACTCAGGGTGGGTCAATGTCGGATGCGGGGCTCCCGGTTCGCTTCGAGTTCCGTGTGTCCTTTGCCTCGCTTGGCCCGGCGCTCGCCAGACGCACACGCTAGTTTCGCCATTCCCTCCTAATAGCGCGGCGGCAGGTCGCGGCGTTCCTGGGCGGCGAGGTCGCGCTGTTCGGCGGCGCCGGCTTCGCGGCGGCGGGCGCGGTCGGTCCAGATCGCCTCCTGGAAGAAGCCGAGGATGAGGCCGGCGGCGCCGGCGATCATCAGGATCACGCCGACGGTGTCGACGCTGATCCCCTCGACGTGGAAGTTGGTCGCGAACTTGAGGATCGCCCCAATGGCGATCAGGAGAATCCCTCCGGCAATGGTCATGGGGGACGGCTACCCAGCTGTGGCGGGCTGGCAAACAGGGCACCAGTAGGTGGTGCGGTTGGCGTCGCCCTCAGCCACCGCTAGGCGAGCGCCGTCCAGAGCTCGCGCTCGGCTTCGGCGACCCGGCTCGCGGCGGCGCCGATCTCGCGCCAGAGGCCGGGCTCGGGGTCGTCGCGCTCGCTCGCGGCGCGGAATGCCTCGGCCAGCTCGGTCCAGCGGGCGGCGGCCTCTGCGGCAAGCGGGGCCTCGGGCCGGCCGGCCTCCTCGAGGAAGCGCGCGTACATGAGGCGGAAGGCGCCGCCGCCGGTGCCGCGGCGCTCGATCACCTGGTAGCCGAAGCGGGCGCACCACTGCCAGTCCTCGGTGACCTCGGGCCAGCTGCCCGCCTCCGCCGCCAGTCGCTCGACCGCGCCGAGACCGGCGAGCTCACCAAAGGGGGAGGCGACCATCTCGCGCGCCGCGCGCTCGATCGCCGCCGGAATCGCCGCCCGGAGCTGCTCTTCGCTGACGGCCCCCGTCGCCGTGAACATGTGGCCGGAGAGCGGATAGGCCGGATGCTGACTGTGCCGCGCCCGGTCGAGGTCCGCGATTCGCGTCGTCGTCTGCAGCTCCTCGAAGCCGGTGTCCGAGAGATGCGCGAACTCCTCGTCGTAGCCCGCCAGGACCACCGCGTGGCCCGGGAAGTGGGCCGAGTTGCCGTAGTGGTCGAGGTAGTAGAGGTCGGTGAGCAGCAGCACCGGGTTGCCGGCGTCGACCTCCGCTCGGGCCGCCTCCCAGGCGTCGCCGTCTCCCTGCTCGAAGGTGCGCACCTCAAGCGCCGCCCCGGTCAGCTCGCCGAAGCTCTCCTCTAGGCGCGCCGTGCGGCCGTTGAACCAGCGCGTCGGCGAGCCGTCCTCGATCGTCACGTAGTAGAAGCAGGCGCCCGCTCCCAGCCCGAACGCCATCTCCTCGCTGATCTCGACCCCGTGGAATCCCAGCAGGTTGCGCAGCGCCGTGGAGCCGCAGTGATGGCCGGGCGTGTGGACGTAGCCGGGGACGGTTGGCATCGAGAGCGGATTATCCTGCTCCCGCCCATGCAGCAGACCGATCTCGAGCTTCTCCGCTTCATGCGGACCCGTGGCCACTCGGCCCTCGCGGAGAAACTTGCGAAGGCGCTCGGCAAGGCGGGGAACAATGGGGCGGTCTGGTTTGCGCTGGGAGTCGTGCTGGCGCTTGCGGATTCCTCCAATCGCGAAGCCTGGCTGATCTGCGCGCTGCTGGGACCGGTCGCGATCGGGCTCAACTACGCGGTCAAGCTGCTGGTCAGGCGGCCGCGACCGGTGCTTGAGGGACTGCCGCCGTTGGGCGGGGCGCCGAGCTCGCTCAGCTTCCCCTCCGCGCACGCGACCTCCTCCTTCGCCGTCGCGACGGCGATGACGCGGGTCGAGCCGCTGGCGGCTCTCGCCTTCATCCTCGCCTTCGCCCTCTCGCTCGGCCGCCCCTACCTAGGCATGCACTACCCGTCCGACGTCCTCGCGGGCGCCCTGCTCGGCGTCGCGCTGGGCCTGATCGTGCCGCTCTCGCTATGAAGGTCGGGATCGTCGGGCTGCCCAACGCGGGCAAGTCGACCCTCTTCAACGCGCTCACCCAGGGCGACGCCCAGACGGGCGACTACCCGTTCACGACGATCGAGCCCAACGTGGCGATCGCCCAGGTGCCCGACTCGCGGCTGGAGCAGGTCGCCGCCACGGTCAGGTCCTCGAAGCTGGAACCGGCGACGATCGCCTTCCACGACATCGCCGGCCTGGTCAAGGGAGCCTCCGAGGGGGAGGGGCTCGGCAACCAGTTCCTCGCCTCGATTCGCGAGACCGACGCGATCTGCCACGTCGTCCGCTGCCACGCGGACTCCGGCGTGCCGCACCCCGACGGACGGATCGATCCGATCGCTGACATCGAGACGATCGAGACCGAGCTGATGCTCTCCGACTTCGAGCAGTCCGAGCGCCGCCTCGACCGCGTCCGCAGGGGAGCCAGGTCCGGCGACGCCGAGGCGGTCGCCGAGCGGGACTGGCTCGAGCAGGTGGTGGCGGCGCTGGCCGAGGGCAAGCCAGCCCGCTCGGTCCCGGTCCCCGAGGCCGCAGCGCACGGCCCGCGCAACCTGCAGGCGCTCACCTCGAAGCCGATCCTCTACGTCGCCAACGTCGACGAGGGCGACGCCGAGGCGCCGGCCGCCGTGGTCGCTCACGCCGAGTCGGCCGGCGCCGGCGTGGTGGCGGTCAGTGCCCGCATCGAGGGCGAGCTGGCCGAGCTCGACCCCGAGGAAGCCGAGGAGATGCGCGAGTCCTACGGTGTGGAGGGCTCGGGACTGGACCGCCTGGTCCGCGCCGCCTACGAGCTGCTCGACCTGATCACCTTCTTCACCGCCGGCGAGGGCAAGGAGGCGGTCGCTCGGCCGCTGCCGCGCGGCGCCACCGCCTGGGAGGCGGCCGGCACGATCCACACTGAGATCCAGGACGCCTTCGTCAAGGCCGAGGCGATCGGCTGGAAGGAGCTGGTCGAGTGCGGCGGCTATGCGGCCGGCCGCGACAGGGGCCTGCTCCGCATCGAGGGCCGCGACTACGTGGTTGAGGACGGCGACGTGGTCACGATCAAGGTTTAGCTCGCCTTCGGGCGAGGCGCTCTAGGGTTTTCGCATGGACGAAGGTGGGCGCTTTCCCAGGGTTGCCGCGAAGGCCGGCCACTACGAGAGCTTCTACGTCAAGGCCTGCCGGCCCGGCGGCGGCCAGGGCATCTGGATCCGGCACACGGTGCACAAGCGGCCGGGGGCCGAGCCGAGCGCCTCGGTCTGGTTCGTGCTCTTCGACCGGGAGGCGGAGGGACCCCGGGCGACGAAGCTGACGGTGGACGCCGGGAAGCTCTCGGCGCCGGCCGGCCAGTGGATCAGGGTCAGCAAAGCCGAGATCGGGCCCGGCCAGGCGAGCGGCTCGATCGAGACGGAGGCGCTTGCCGCTCGCTGGGAGCTCAGCTTCAGCGGCGACGCCGCCCCCTGCCGCTACCTCCCTGCGGAGTGGCTCTACGAGGCGCCGCTGCCGCGGACCAAGTTCGTCGCTCCCTATCCCGATGCCAGGTTCAAGGGTCGGCTCGAGGTCGACGGCGAGGAGATCGAGCTCGACGGTTGGCCGGGGATGATTGGCCACAACTGGGGCACGGAGCACGCCGAGCGCTGGGTCTGGCTCGAGGGCACCGGCTTCGCCGGGGATGCCGACACCTATTTCGACGCGGGCGCCGCGCGGGTCAAGGTCGGCTCCTGGACGACGCCCTGGCTGCCCTCGGGAATGCTCGTCCTCGACGGCGAGCAGCACCGGCTCGGCGGCTTCGGCCAGATCCGCAGCGCCTCGATCGACGCCCGGCCGACCGCCTGTGAGTTCGTCCTTCCCGGCAAGGGCATCGTCGTGCGCGGCCGGGTCTCGGCGCCCCAGAAGGACTTCGTCGGCTGGATCTACGCCGACCCCAAGGGTCCCGAGCACAACACCCTCAACTGCTCCGTCGCCGACCTCGAGCTGATCGTCGAGCGCGACGCAGAGCCCGCCCGCCGGCTCTCGCTCAGCGCCGGCGCCGCCTATGAGCTCGGCCTGCGCGAGACGGACCACGGCATCCCGATCCAGCCCTACTCGGACGGATGAGCGCGCTGCGTCGCGCCGGCGCCGGCCGCTACTGGTGGCTGTGGGCGGCGGTGATCCCGATCCTCGCCTGGACCGTCGTCCGTCTGCTGGGCCTGGAGGGCGGCTACCCGCTGATCGCGATGATGGCCTTCACTCCCTACGCGGCAATCGCCGCCCTGCTCGCCGCCGGCGTTGCGGTGGCGCTGCGCAACTGGGCAGCCGCCGTGCTGGCCGCCGTCGCCACCGTCTGCCTCGCCGCCGCCGTCTTGCCCCGCGCGATCGGCAGCTCGACCGCGGAGGCCGCCGGCCACGAGACGCTCACCGTGCTCTCGACCAACGTCCACCACGGCACCGCCGACCCCGACGCGCTCGTTGCCCTCGTCGACCGCTATCACCCCGACCTGCTCAGCGTCCAGGAGCTGACTCCCAGCTTCGCGCGCGAGCTGCGCGCTGCCGGGCTCTCCGAGCGCCTGCCCAACCGGATGCTGCGGGTCAATCGCGGCGCCAGCGGCGCCGGCCTCTACTCGCGACTGCCCCTGAGTCCGCTTCCCCACCAGACGCGCTTCTTCTTCCGCATGCCCCGCGCGGCGCTGTCCATGCCCGACGGACGGCGCCTGCGCGTGGTCGGCGTCCATCCCTACCCGCCGCTGAGCGGCAAGGTCGGCAGCTGGACGGCGGCGCTCGAGAGCCTGCCGAGCGCCGGCCGGGGCACGCCGTGGGTCCTCGCCGGCGACTTCAACGGCACCCTCGACCAGGCCGAGTTCCGCGACGTCGTCGACCGCGGCTACATCGATGCCGGCGACGTCACCGGCAGGGGCCTCGAGCCGACCTTCCCGACCATGGGCCATCGCCTCCTGCCTCCCTCGATCACGATCGATCACGTGCTCGCCGACCGCCGGCTGGGCATTGCCGACTACGGCGTGGACGACCTCCCGGGCAGCGACCACCGGGCGATCCACGCCGAGATCGTCCTGCCGTAGCTAACGGGCCAGCTTCTGGAAGCTCATCCAGGTGCTGTAGCCACCGAGGGCGACCTCGAGCTGTTCGCCGCTGACGGTGCTGGTGCCGCCGGTGCCGATCAGCTTGGCGGTGATGATGCGGGGGGAGACGCCGCGCTTGGTGATCACGACCCGCTTGAGGCGGCCGCGCAGGTAGGCGCCCAGCTTGGCGCTGATTTCCGGTCCGGAGAAGCGCAGCGTCCAGCTGTGCAGAGGGCAGTAGTAGTCGTAGGGGTCGGGGACGGCGGTCAGGTAGCCGATCGGCGCGCCGCCGAAGACGTTCTGCACGCTCTCGGTCTCTCCGCCGGAGCAGGCCGAGAAGAAGGTCTCGGCGATCTTGCCCTCGTACATGACGACCTGGCCGCGGGTGGCGGCGACGGCGGCGTTGGTCGCGGCGGTCTCGCTGGCGAGGCCCTTGTAGACCTGACTGCGGGTGTCGGAGTAGAGGTCGAAGCCGTTGCCGTCGACGCCGCCGGTGAGGGCGAAGGAGCGCGACTCGATCGCCTGAGTGCGCAGCTCGGCCTGCGGCCAGGAGGGCGGCGACTCGTTCGGCACCACACCCTTCACGTACTGCTCCAGCGCCAGCGCGTCGATCGCGTTGAGCGAGCCCGGGTCGCTTTCGGTCGGCACCACCTCGAGCGCCCCGCGATAGGTGCCGAGCCCGGCGATCGCGATGCGGCCGTGGCCGGCGGCGCGCAGCTTGCGCCCGCAGTCGGCCAGCGGCTTGCCGGCGGAGCTGCGCAGCTTGACGCCGTTGCCGTTGCGGTGTGCCTCATAGCTGCGCTGCGGATCGAGCGCCTGGCCGCAGGCGCTGGTCGCACCGCTGAAGCCGACGTCGCCGGGGAAGACGTCGAGCAGCACGCGCACGATCCGCGTTCCGCGCAGCACGCCGATCGTCGTCCCGCGGTAGTAGTGGGCGAGGATGAAGCGGTAGCCCTTGCCGTGCAGGGCGTAGCCGTAGGCGCCGTACTGGCTGACGCCGACCCCGTGCCCGAAGCCGTGTCCGCGCACGACCCAGGAGACGCTCGCGGAGGCGGCCGAGGCGATCGCCAGCACCGCGAGAACGGTGCCGAGGAGGAGTCGCGAGGCTGAGCGAAGGGTAGGCATCTCTCGGCTGAACAGATTCGCCTTGCGTGAGTAGCGGCCTGCTCTAGGCTGAAATCAAGCGACCAACGAGGAGATCGGCATGGCGACGCAGACGGTGCAAGCGACCGACCACGAGCTGCTGGCGGCCGGCGAGTGGATCGAGACCGGCGAGTGGGGCGAGGTGCGCAGCCCATACGACGGGACCCTGGTCGGCCGGGTCGCCGAAGGCGACGCGGCCCTGGTCGAGCGCGCCGCGCGCGCCGCGCAGGAGGCCTTCGAGTCCGCTGATTTCGCCCAGCACGAGCGCGCCGCGATGCTCGATCGAGCGGCGGCGCTGGTGCGCGAGCGGGTCGAGGACCTCGCCCTGACGATCGCCGCCGAGGCCGGCAAGCCGCTGAAGACCGCGCGGGTCGAGGCGAGCCGCTGCGTCGACACGCTCACCTTCTCCGCCACCGAGGCCCGCAAGCTGACCGGCGGCACGGTGCCGATGGAGGCCTCGCCCGCCGGCGGCGGCAAGCTCGGCGTGATGCTGCGCGTCCCCTACGGGGTCGTCGGCGCGATCAGCCCCTTCAACTTCCCCCTCAACCTCGTCGCCCACAAGCTCGGTCCGGCGATCGCGGCCGGCAACGCGATCGTCCTCAAGCCCGCCGGTCAGACGCCGATCTCGGCCTTGAAGCTGGCCGGGATCCTCAGTGAGGCGGGTCTCCCCGACGGTTGGCTCAGCGTCATCCCGGGCCCCGGCTCGGAGGTCGGCAACGCGATCGTCGAGCACGAGCTGACCCGCGCCCTCAGCTTCACGGGCTCGGCCGGCGTCGGCTGGGGCATCCGCAGCAGGGTGCCGCACAAGAAGGTTAACCTCGAGCTTGGCTCCAACGCGCCGCTGGTCGTCCATGCCGACGGCGACTGGGAGACCGCCGCCGACAAGGCCCAGCTGCACGCCTTCTCGCACGCCGG
Source organism: uncultured Conexibacteraceae bacterium (assembly GCA_964591825.1). Classification (GTDB taxonomy): domain Bacteria; phylum Actinomycetota; class Thermoleophilia; order Solirubrobacterales; family 70-9; genus VRUE01. The sequence goes on along the minus strand of CAZQET010000183.1, from coordinate 14,422 downwards.
TCAGAGCTGCATCTCGATCCAGCGCATCCTCGTCCACGAGGACGTCGCCGGCGCCTTCACCGAGCGTCTCGTCGCCAACGCCGAGACGCTGCGCGTCGGCGACCCGCTCGATCCCGAGACCGACGTTGGCCCGCTGATCACGCCCGGCGACCGCGAACGGGTGAAGGAGTGGGTCGACGAGGCCGTCGCCGGTGGCGCCAAGCTGCTCACCGGCGGTGAGCTGGTCGACGAGGGCCGTTGCCTCGCCCCGACCCTGCTCGCCTCCCCGCCCCACGAGGCCAAGGTCTGGTGCGAGGAGATCTTCGGCCCCGTTGCCACGATCGACCGCTTCTCCGACTTCGGCGAGGCCCTCCGCCTCGCCAACGACTCCAAGTTCGGCCTCCAGGCGGGAATCTTCACCCGCGACGTGGGCCGCGCCCTGGAGGCGGCCAACACCCTCGAATTCGGTGGCGTCCTGATCAACGAGGTCCCCACCTTCCGCGCCGACCAGATGCCCTACGGCGGCGTCAAGGATTCAGGCAACACGCGCGAGGGCCCCGCCTTCGCGGTGCAAGAGCTCACCGAGGAGCGCTTCGTGACCCTGCAGGGCTGAGCTCTACCCGTGCGGCCTGGCCATGCGCCGGTGGTCCAGAACTTCCTCGAGTACGGAAGGCTCGACCCCTTGCTCGAGGGCGACCTCCCTGAGGGAGCGGCCTGACTCGGCAGCGGTCTTGACGATGTCGGCGGCGCGGTCGTAGCCGATGTGGGGATTGAGGGCGGTGGCCGTGGCCAGCGTGGCCTCGGCGTGGCGCTCGGTCATCTCCTCGTTGGCTTCCAGGCCGGCGACGCACTTCTCGTCCAGGAGGCGGGAGGCCGAGGCGAGCAGCTTGATTGAGTCGAGCAGGTTGCGGGCGATCAGCGGCACCCGCACGTTGAGCTCGAACTGGCCCTGGCTACCGGCGACCGTGACCGCGGCGTCGTTGCCGATCACCTGGGCGGCCACCTGGATCACGACCTCGGGCATCACCGGGTTGACCTTGCCCGGCATGATCGAGGAGCCCTTCTGCAGCTCCGGCAGGCGCAGCTCGGCGAGGCCCGCGCGGGGGCCGGAGCCCATCAGTGCCAGGTCGTTGGCGATCTTGTTGAGCGAGACGGCGTAGACCTTGAGCGCCCCCGAGAGCTCGACCAGGGCGTCGCGGTTGGCCTGCGCCTCGAAGCGGTCGAGTGGCTCGGAGATCTCCAGCCCTGTCTCGACGGCAAGCCGTTCGCGCACCTTGGCCGCGAACTCCGGATGGGTGTTGAGGCCGGTGCCGGTCGCCGTTCCCCCGAGTGGGATCTGACCCACCCGACGCAGCGTCGCCTCGACTCGCTGAACGCCCAGCCGCACCTGCGCCGCGTAGCCGCCGAACTCCTGTCCAAGCGTCACCGGGACCGCGTCCATCAGGTGCGTGCGCCCCGCCTTGACCACGTCGGCGAACTTCTCCGCCTTCGCCTCCAGCGCGTTCTCCAGCCCGCCCATCGCCGGCAGCAGGTCGTGCGTCACCTCGCTCAGCGCCGCCAGGTGGACGGCGGAGGGGAAGACGTCGTTGGAGGACTGGCCCATGTTGACGTGATCGTTGGGGTGGACCCCCTCACCGGCCAGGTTGGCGAGCACCTCGTTCGCGTTCATGTTCGAGGAGGTGCCGGAGCCGGTCTGGAAGACGTCGATCGGGAACTGGTCGTCGTGTTCGCCCGCCGCCACCGCGTCGCCGGCGGCCGCGATCCGCTCGGCCAGGGCCGGGTCGAGCCCGCCGATCTCTCCGTTGACCAACGCCGCCGCGGCCTTCAGCCGCCCCAGCCAGCGAATCACCGGAACCGGAACGCGCTCTCCCGAGACGGGGAAGTTGTCGACTGCCTTCGTGGTCTCGCCACCCCAAAGCTGCTCTGGCATGCCTCTCCTTGATCGCGGCCGCTGCAAACCGGCGCATCTCGGCGTCCTCGGTCGGGCGTCTCGCTCACACACCGACTAGTGCGCTCGCTTCGCCACCCTCCCTGCGTCCACCGAGCTGCTTGGTTTTCGCAGCCGTTTGCCTAACCGTCTTTCACGCCCGCAGCGTATCCACTCTCATATGTCTTCAAGAAGGCGTGCGGAAGGGGCCTGTTGTCGGGGCTGTAGCGGGCGGCCACCGAGAGGCGGCGGATCAGCTCGGTGTGGATGCCGTCAGTCGTTTCAGCGCCCCGTTCGGCGGCGCCGAGCAGGTAGCCCAGCTGGAGGTTGGCCGCGCCGCCGGGCTGCTTCCGGGCTTCGGCATTGAGCTTGGTCGCCGCCGTAACCATCGCCGTGCCCACGCTCGCCAGCTCGCCCTCCGATTGGTTCTCGATCAGGCAGCCGCTGATCGGCGTCTCCCCGGCGAGCTTCACCGCTCCCGGCGCCGCCCGCAGCGCCCGCTGGAACGTGCCCTCCCCTTCGAGGCAGGCGACGGGGGTCGAGGTGTCGGTCGAGCCGCAGCCGCCGAGCGCGACGGCCCCGGCGAGGGCGAAGACGGCAAGCGGGGCGGAGATCCAGGCGCGCATCGGCGAGCCATCCTACGGGCCCATCCAAAATCGAACTGCATCAAATTCTTGGCCTAACAGGCTGAGAATTTGATGCAGTTCGGGTTGGTGCCGGGATGGTGGGCCGGCTAGTCGCCGCGGGGGGAGACGCCGCCGGAGTGCAGGACGGAGACGCCGCCGGGCGGGCCACTTGGCAGCTTCTGCGGCGCCTTCGGGCGGCGCTGGCGCGGCTTGCGGGCGCCCGCCGGGCCGACGGGGAAGACTTCGACCCATTCGGCGAGCTCGAACATCGGCGCCGGGGCGTGCTGCCAGGAGAGGTGCAGGTGGTTGCCGCAGCCGTGGCCGGCGTCGCCGTTGTAGCCGACCCAGCGGAAGGGAGGCACCGGATGGTTCTGCGTTGGCTCGGCCCATTCTGCGAGGCGGGTGATCGGCGCCCAAGTGCTGTCGCATTTACCGGGAGTCCCGTTCAGTGGCACGACATCGACCGCGAGGCCGTTGTAGTGGTCGGAGCCCCTGACGTGGCACATGTTGCAGCCAACGTGTTCGCCGTTGGGCAGCGGGCCGGAGTAGCCGTCGGTGATGTAGATCGGGAAGCGAGCGGCGATCCAGCGCAGATCGGGCACGATGCGGCTGTCGACCATGTCGCCTTCTTCATGCGGGATCGCGGCCGGGATCGGGACGATTTCGCCCGCTGCGTGGACGATCCGGGTCGAGGTCGGCCCGGCGCTCGCCGAGTTCGCCGCCAGCAGGCAGATCGATAGCACCGCGGCCAGGGCGAGCAGGATCCGCGCCAGTTTCTCTGCGGTCGAGGCCATGGCTTCCTTCATCGGACGATGGGACCGTCCGCTTGAGATCGGCAGCCCACCGGTAGGGTTCCGCCCGGGTATGCCGACGGTCCGCGAGGCGACATTCGACCTCTTCCGGGAGCTGGGGATGACGACGATGTTCGGCAACCCGGGCTCGACCGAGCTGCCGATGCTCGCCGAGTTCCCCTCCGACTTCCGCTACGTGCTCGGTCTGCAGGAGGCGGTCGTGGTCGGCATGGCGGACGGCTATGCGCAGGCCTCCGGCAACGTGACGGTGGCCAACCTGCACACGGCGCCGGGGCTCGGCAACGCGATGGGGGCGATCTTCAACGCTCAGGCCAACCACTCGCCGGTGCTGGTCACGGCCGGCCAGCAGGCCCGCGCGCAGATCACCCTGCAGGCCAACCTCACCAACCGCGACGCGATCCGCATGCCCCACCCGCTGGTCAAGTGGTCCTACGAGCCGGCCCGCGCCGAGGACGTGCCGCTCGCTCTCGCCCACGGTGCCCACCTCGCCTCGCTGCCGCCCAAGGGGCCGACCTTCGTCTCGCTGCCGATGGACGACTGGTACGCCGAGGTCGACGCGGCGGACGCGAGCGCGGCGATCTCCCGCCGGGTCGAGGGACGCGCCGCCGCCGACCCCGCCGCGGTCCGCGTCCTAGCCGATCGCCTCGAGGGGGCGGCGAACCCGGTCTTGGTTGCGGGCCCCGACATCGACGCCTCTGGCGGCTGGGATGCGGCGATCGCCCTGGTCGAGCGCCAGCGCCTGCCGGTCTGGGCGACTCCGGCGCCGGGTGGCGGCCGCCTTGGCTTTCCCGAGAACCACCCGAACTTCCGCGGCGTGCTGCCGCCAGCGATCGGCCCCGTCGGCCAGACGCTCGAGGGCCACGACCTGATCCTCGTCGTCGGCAGCTCGGTCTTCCCCTACTACCCCTACATTCCCGGTCCGCTGCTGCCCGAGGGGGCGAAGCTGGTGGCGATCACCAGCGATCCCGACGAGGCCGCCCGCGCCCCGATGGGCGACGCGATCGTCGCCGACGTGAAGCTGACCCTGGAGGCGCTGCTGGCCGAGGTGCCGGAGTCGGGACGCCCCGCGCCCGAGCCGAACGAGGGCCCGCAGGAAATCCCACCCAGCGACCCGCTCAATCCCTCGACCGTGCACACCGCGCTCGGCGAGGTCCTCCCCGAGGAGGGCATCGTCGTGCTCGAGTCCCCCTCGAGCACGCTCGCCCTGCGCAATCAGCTGCGCCTCTCGCGACCCGGCAGCTACTACTTCGCCGCCGGCGGCGGCCTCGGCTTCGGCCTCGCCGCCTCGGTCGGCGTGCAGCTCGCCCAGCCCGACCGACCGGTCGTCTGCGTGATCGGCGAGGGCTCGGTCCAGTACGCGGTCAGCGCCTTCTGGAGCGCCGCCGCCTACAAGGTGCCCGTCACCTTCCTGGTCGTGCGCAACGAGGAGTACGCGATCCTCAAGTGGTTCGCCGAGGTCGAGCAGGTCGCCGGCGCTCCCGGCCTTGATCTGCCCAAGCTCGACGTCGCCGCGGTCGCCGCGGGCTATGGCGTCAACTCGGTGCGGGTCAGGGACCGCGACGAGGTGCGCGGCGCCCTGGAGAAGGCGCTCGCCTCCTCGGTGCCGGAGCTGGTCGAAGTCCCGGTGGCGCCGGGGATGTCGCTCTTCTAGGCGGCGACGGTGGCGCTCCTCGAGAAGAAGCTCGCGCCACCGCCGTCTGAGCCGGCATCCGACCGCGCCCCGGACGCGCTTGCCGCCGGCGTCGCCGAGCCGCTGCGCGGCGAGCTCGAAGACCTGCTCGGCCCCGGTCGCGTCCTCGCCCGTGCCAGCGACATCGTCCGCTACGCCTCCGACGCCAGCCCTTACCGGCTCTTCCCGCGTGCGGTGGTCATGGCGCACGACGCCGAGGACGTGGCCAAGGTTCTCGCCTACGGCCGCCGCAGCGCCATCCCGGTCACCTTCCGCGCCGGCGGCACCAGCCTCAACGGCCAGGGCCAGAGCGACGGCATCCTCGTCGACGTGCGCCGTCATTTCGGCGGCGTCGCGGCCGAGGAGGAGGGCCGGCGGGCCAGGGTCAAGCCGGGCACGGTGCTCGGCCACGCAAACCGGGTGCTCGCCCCGCACGGGCGCAAGCTCGGCCCCGACCCCGCCAGCACCGACATCGCCTGTGTCGGCGGCGTGATCGCCAACAACTCGGGCGGCATGCGCTGCGGCACGACCAAGGACTCCTACTCGACCCTGCGCTCGATGACGCTCGTCCTGCCCTCCGGCACGACGATCGACACCGCCGAAGCGGGCGCCGCCGAGCGCTTCTCCCGCGAGGAGCCGGAGCTCGCCGCCGGACTGGAAGCGATCCGCGAGGAGATCCGCGCCGACGCCGAGCTCAGCGAGCGCATCCGCCGCAAGTTCGCGATCAAGAACACGACCGGCTATCGCCTCTGCGCCTTCCTCGACGCCGACGAGCCGCTGGAGATCTTCCGCCGCCTCGTCGTCGGCTCCGAGGGCACGCTCGCCTTCGTCGCCGAGGCGGTCTTCGAGACGGTGCCGGTGCCGGCGCGCACCACGACCGCCTGGATTCACTTCCCCGGAATCGACGAGGCGATCGCTCCCGTGCGCGACCTGGTCGACTCGGGGGCGACCGCGGTCGAGCTGATGGTCGCCCCGGCCCTGATCACCGCCGCCTGGAACATGGTCGGCGCCCCGGAGGAGTGGAAGGAGCTGCCGCCCTCCTCGGCGGTGCTGTTGGTCGAGTATGGGGCGGCGAGCGACGCTGAGCTGGACGGGTACCTCGATCGGGCGGGAGAGATCCTCGCCGGTCACGAGACGATCCGCCCGATCGATTTCACCCGCGAGGCGGAGGAGATCGAGCTCGCCTGGCGCGTTCGCGAGGGCTTGCATGGCCTGATCGGGCGGCTGCGCTTGCCAGGCACGGCGCTGATCGTTGAGGACGTCTGCGTGCCGCCCGAGCGGATCGCCGAGGGCGCCAAGGACCTGCAGGCGCTGCTCGGCGAGCACGGCTTCCTGCCCGGCGTCGCCGGCCACGCCTCGGCCGGCAACCTGCACTTCATGCTCACCCCGGACTTCGCCAAGGCAGAGGACACCGAGCGCTATGAGACCTTCATGGCGAAGCTGGTCGAGCTGGTCGTCGGCAAGTACGACGGCTCGCTCAAGGCCGAGCACGGCACCGGGATCAACATGGCTCCCTACGTCGAGCGCGAGTGGGGCGAGAAGGCGACCGAGCTGATGTGGCGGGTGAAGCAGCTCGCCGACCCCGACGGCGTGCTCAACCCCGGCGTCGTCCTCAACCGCGACCCCGACGTTCACCTGCGCAACCTGAAGACGACGCCGCAGATCGAGGAGTCGGCGAGCACCTGCGTCGAGTGCGGCTTCTGCGAGCCGGTCTGTCCCAGCCGCGACCTGACGACGACCCCGCGCCAGCGGATCGTCCTGCGCCGCGAGATGGCCCGCCAGCCGGCCGGCTCTCCGGTCCAGCGCGCCCTGCTCGAGGAGTTCGGCTACGACGCGCTCGACACCTGCGCCGCCGACGGCTCCTGCCAGCTCGCCTGCCCGGTCGGGATCGACACCGGCAAGCTGGTCAAGGAATTGCGGGAGCAGCGGCACGGAGAGCGGGCCGAAGCCGCCGCGCTGGCAGCGGCGAAGCGATGGGGGGCGGTCGAGAAGGCGTCACGACTCGCATTGCGCCTGGGTGGGCCGCTGGCGCGACGGACGAAGCGGGGGCGTGGACTGCCGGGGGCCGCTCGGTGGGGAGCAGGGGATGACCCTCTCCAGACAAAAGCGGGGAGTGTCTGGAGAGGGTCATCCCCTGCTCCCCAAAGCGCGGTCGCGGCCGTCTACGTGCCCAGCTGCACGAATCGCATCTTCGGCCCTGCGAAGGCTGGGCCATCGGTCGTGGAGGCGCTGGTAGAGGTGTCCGCTCGTGCCGGGATGCCGATTCAGGTCCCCGACGGCGTTGCCGGGAGCTGCTGTGGGCTGCCGTGGAGCTCGAAGGGCTTCGGCGAGGCCCACCGGCATAAGGCGAATGAGATGGTGGAGCGGCTCTGGGGGTGGAGCGATGAAGGGAGGCTGCCGGTGGTGATCGACGCCGCCTCTTGCATGCAGGCCGTGACCGATCCCGGGGAGGGGGTGCTCAGCGAGGAGAACGCTGAGCGACTCGCCAAGCTCGAGATCCTCGACTCGGTCGCCTGGGCGCATGACCACCTTCTCCCCAAGCTCCATATTGGGAGCAAGGTCGGCTCCGCCACGGTCCATCCGACCTGCGCCACCCGCCACATGGGCATCGCCCCGCGCTTGCGCAGGCTTGCCGGCGCCCTCGCCGAGGACGTCCACGTCGCCCCCTCGGCAAGTTGCTGCGGCTTCGCCGGCGATCGCGGCATCTCCCATCCGGAGCTGACCGCCGCCGCCACACGTCCCCAGGCCGAGGAGCTGGCCAGCAAGGACTTCGACGCCCACCTCTCCAACAACCGCACCTGCGAGATTGGCCTCAGCCGCGCGACCGGCGAGAGCTACGAGTCGGTGCTCATCCTGCTCGAGCGACTGACTCGCACATCCTGATCGGTTGATGACCCCATGGGGTCAAGAAAGCATCAGGCTTTGGCCGCGGTCGAGCCGCCGGACCTCGCCTCGGCCTCGCGCAGGGCGGCGACGGCCCGTGGGTCCTTGGGGATCCGCTTCTCCATCAGCGGCATCAGGATGCCGCGCAGGGCCGAGACGTAGCGCCACCACCTGGGGGCGAAGACCCGCGGCGCCCGCTCTTCGATCCCGCGCACGACTGCGGCACCAGCTTCGTCGGGCTTGATCCGCTTCATCAGGAATTTCGGCAGCGTCTCCTGCATCGTGCTGCCGGCCTCCTTCTCGTCGAGCGCCTCCTGGACCATCCGCGTGTCGACCCAGCCGAAATAGCAGACCGTGGCGCTGGCGCCAAAGGGCAGCAGCTCGGCGCGCAGCGAGCGGCCCAGGGCCTCGACCGCGGCCTTCGAGGTCGCGTAGGGGCTCATCATCACGCCGCCGGCGAAGGCCGCCACCGAGGCGACGATCACCATCTGGCCGTTGCGCTCGGAGATCTGCGGCAGCGCTGCCTGGACCGTGTTCCAGACGCCCATCAGGTTGACGTCGATCACCCGTTCCCACTCCTCCGGAGGCATGGTTCGGGTGGTCGTCTGGGTCGGCGGCGCGATCCCGGCGTTGGCCATCGCCACGTCGACGCCGCCGAAGCGCTCGACCGTCTCGGCGACCGCGGCGCGCATCGCCCCGGCGTCGGTGACGTCGCCGGCGATGCCGATCGCCCGCTCGCCGATCCGCTCCGCCGCCTCGCGCGCCTCGCCCGCGTCGAGGTCGACGACCGCGACCGAGGCGCCGCGCAGGTGCATCTGCCGCGCGGTCTCGAAGCCGATCCCGCGGGCGGCGCCGGTGACCAGCGCCACCTTGCCGTTGAGGTCGTAGAGGGGCACGGCGCGAAAGACTATTGCGTGCCCGGCCGTACCGCAGGTGGGCGAGGCGTTCGCCGCTCCTAGAATCTCGCCCCGATGCCCGGCTTCCGCCCCGTCGACACCAGGCAGTCCTTCCCCGAGCTCGAGCAGCGAGTGCTGGAGCGCTGGCGCGAGCGGGACGTCTTCACCCGCTCGCTCGAGCAGCGCCGCGACGCTCCACTGTGGAACTTCTACGAGGGGCCGCCGACCGCGAACGGGCGGCCCGGTTCCCACCACGTCCTCGCTCGCGTCTTCAAGGACGTCTACCCGCGCTACCGGGCAATGTGCGGCTACCGCGTGCCGCGCAAGGCGGGCTGGGACTGCCACGGCCTGCCGGTCGAGATCGAGGTCGAAAGGCAGCTCGGCATCTCCTCCAAGCAGGAGATCGAGGACTACGGCATCGACAGGTTCAACCAGCGCTGCCGGGAGTCGGTCTTCGAGTACGTCGAGGAGTGGAATCGCCTGACCGAGCGGATCGGCTTCTGGATCGACCTCGACGACCCCTACGTCACGCTGGACAACGACTACATCGAGTCGGTCTGGTGGTCGCTGAGGCGGCTCTGGGACGAGGACAGGCTCTACGAGGGTCACAAGGTCGTCCCCTATTGCCCGCGCTGCGGCACCGCTCTCTCCTCGCACGAGGTCGCGCTCGGCTACGAGGACGTGACGGACCCGTCCATATATGTGCGCTTCCCGCTGCTCGGTGAGGGCGGGGGGGAGACCGGCGAGTCGCTGCTGGTCTGGACGACTACTCCCTGGACGCTGCCGGGCAACGTCGCAGTCGCGGTCGCTCCCGAGGTCACCTACGTCAGGGCCCGTTGCGGCGAGGAGGTGCTGATCCTCGCCGAGCCGCTGCTGGAGCGGGTGCTCGGCGAGCGGGCCGAGCTGCTCGAGCGCCTGCCCGGCTCGGCCCTGGTCGGCCGCGCGTACGAGGGGCCGGCCTTCGAGCTGACGGAAGAGCCGGACAGCGCCTTCCACATCGTCGCCGGGGACTTCGTCACCACCGAGGACGGCACCGGGCTCGTCCACATAGCACCCGCCTTCGGCGAGGACGACTACGCCGTCGCGGCCGCAAACGGCATCTTCGACCCGACCGACGCCGGCACGCTCTTCAACCCGGTCACCCTCGACGGCCGCTTCGACCGCCGCGTCGCCGGCTTCGAGGGCAAGTTCGTCAAAGACCCCGAGGTCACCCGCGCACTGATCGCCGACCTCGACGCACGCAGCCTGCTCTTCCGCGAGCAGGTCTACGAGCACGCCTACCCGCATTGCTGGCGCTGCGGCACCCCGCTGCTCTACTACGCCAAGTCGAGCTGGTACGTCGCCACCTCGCAGGCGCGCGACCAGCTGCTCGCCAACAACGAGACGATCGGCTGGCACCCCGAGCACATCAAGCACGGCCGCTTCGGCAAATGGCTGGAGAACAACGTCGACTGGGCGCTCTCGCGCGACCGCTACTGGGGCACGCCGCTGCCGATCTGGCACTGCGCGAGCGGCGATTGCGAGCATCGCGCCTGCATCGGCTCGGTCGAGGAGCTGCGCGAGCGCGCCGGCGGTGAGGTGCCCGACGACCTGCACCGCCCCTACATCGACGACGTGACCTTCTCCTGCGAGCGCTGCGGCGGCGAGATGCACCGGGTCAAGTCGGTGATCGACACCTGGTACGACAGCGGCGCGATGCCGTTTGCGCAGCTGCACTATCCGTTCGAGAACGAGGAGCTGTTCGGCGAGCGCTTCCCCGCCGACTTCATCTGCGAGGCGATCGACCAGACCCGCGGTTGGTTCTACACGTTGCTCGCCGAGTCGACCCTGCTCTTCGATACGTCGAGCTACCGCAACTGCGTCTGCCTCGGCCTGATCCTCGACCCCGACGGGCAGAAGATGTCGAAGAGCCGCGGCAACGTGGTCGAGCCCTGGGAAGTGATCGACGCCCACGGCGCCGACGCCTTCCGCTGGTACTACCTGACCGCCCAGCAACCCTGGTCCGGCTACCGCTTCTCCGTCGACACCGTCGGCGAATCCGTCCGCCAGCTCCTGCTCACCCTCTGGAACACCTACTTCTTCTGGATCCTCTACGCTAACGCGGAGGATCTCGGTCCCGCCGACTTCCAAAACAACGATCCGCTGACTTCGTCTTTTCTCTCGCATAGCGAGAGAAAAGACGAAGTCAGCGTTGGGGGGGACCTGGATCGGTGGGCGCTCTCGCGGCTGCAGGCGACGATCGCGACCGTGCGCAAGGGGATGGACGCCTTCGACTGCACCGCCGCCGGTCGGGCGATCGCCGAGTACGTCGAGGAGCTCTCCAACTGGTATGTGCGGCTCTCGCGGCGGCGCTTCTGGGAGGGCGATCGCGCCGCCTTCGGCACGCTGCGCCATTGCCTGCTCGAGGTCGCGGCGCTGCTCGCCCCCTTCACCCCCTTCCTCGCCGAGGAGATCCACCTGAATCTCGCCGGCGGCGAGGCGGAGGAGCTCGGCGGGCTGCCCGATTCGGTCCACCTCCGCGACTTCCCCGAGCCCGACGAGGCGCTCGCCAACTCCGAGCTGGAGGCCGCGATGGAGGCCGTCCGTCTCACGGTCGAGCTGGGTCGCGCCGCGCGAGCCCAGGCCAAGGCCAAGGTGCGCCAGCCGCTGCGCCGCGCCGTGATCGTCGCCAACGAGGCCGAGCGCGCCGCAATCGAGGCCCGCGCCGACCTCGTCACCGCCGAGCTCAACGTCAAGCAGCTCGACTTCGTCTCCGACGAGTCGGAGCTGGTCAGCTACGAGGTCAAGCCGAACTACCGCGCCCTCGGCCCCCGTTTCGGCAAGCGCATGCCGCAGGTGGCGGCCGCGGTCCAAGCGCTCGATCCCACCCACGTCGCTCAGGTGATGGCCGACGGCGGCGAGGTCGGGATCAGCATCGACGGTGACGAGCACACGATCGGCCCGGACGAGGTGACCCTCTCGCTGCAGCCGCTCGAGGGCTATGAGGTCGAGGCGGAGGCGGGCCACGCCGTCGCCCTGCAGCTCGAGCTCGACGAGGAGCTTCTTCGCGAGGGCCTGGCGCGCGAGATCGTCCACGCCGTCCAGAACGCCCGCAAGGAGGCCGGCCTCGACATCTCCGACCGCATCGCCCTCTCGCTCGGCGGCGACGAGGAGCTGCTGAGCGCCGCCCGCGCCCACGAGCCCTACATCTCCACCGAGACCCTCGCCGCCTCGCTCGCCTACGACGCCGCCGACTCGGCTCCCGTCCGCGTTGACGGCCGCGACCTCCGTATCTCCGTCGAGCGCACCACCGGCTGACCGCCGCCCCAGCTCGGTTTCGTCACGAAGCTGGTTCGAAGAATTTGCATTGTGCGCACCACGCGTGCTGCCGAGACGTTTACGGTGCAATCATGCACGTGATGAGAGAGAGCTGGACCGACGAGCGGCTGGATGACTTCCGCAATGAAGTCAGCCGTCGCTTCGACGAGGTCGACCGGCGATTCGATGTGGTCAACCGTCGCTTCGACGAGGTCGACCGGCGATTCGAGCGGGTCGAAGGGGAGATCCACGATCTGCGCGGAGAGGTGAAGGAATTGCGGGTGGAGACGAAAGCTGGCTTCGAATCAATTCACAAGCTGATGTTCCAAGGCGCGATCGCACTCACCGCCGCCTTTATGGCCGGCTTCGCCAGCCTGATTGGCTTGGTCGCTACCCAAATCTAAAGCCGACCCTCGGGCGGGCCTGCGGTCAGTCTTCGGCCGGCTCGCCGATGATGAAGTCGGACCTTTTGGAGTCGGAGAACTTGATCCAGCAGTGATCCGGGGAGACGCCGGCGACGTCGATCAGGGCCGCTTCGATTCGCTTGGCGATCTCCGCCTTCTGCTCGTCGGAGCGGCCCTCGTACCAGTGAACGTGAACGAAGGGCACGGCGCTGGTCCGCGCTAGGCGAGCGCCGGCTCCAGCTCGGCCTCGAGCCGGCGCTTCGGCATCGCCCCGATCACCTTCTTGGCGATCGCCCCGTCCTTGAAGAGGATCAGGGTCGGGATCGAGAGCACTTCGTACTGAGCGGCGGTCTGCTGGTTCTCGTCGACGTTGATGCTGACGATGTTGAGGTCGTCGCGCTCGGCGTCCATCTCCTCCAGAACCGGATGGACGACGCGGCAGGGGCCGCACCAGGGAGCCCAGAAGTCGACGAGAACGGGGCCCTCAGCGTCGAGGACCTCCGATTTGAAGTTGGCGTCTGTCACGTCGCGGAGTTTTCCTGTCACTGGGATCGCTCTCCTGGCAGTCGAGTTTCGGCGCTCAATACTTCAGAAAGTATAGCGGCACGAGTCAACGCCCGAAGCGTAGAAGCGGCACCCGCCAGATCGCCTCGGCGACGATCGAGCGGTTCATCTTCGAGCTGCCCGCCTGGCGGTCGCGGAAGACGATCGGCACCTCGACCACGCGGAAGCCGAGCTGGATCGCCCGGTAGGTGACCTCGACCTGGAAGGCGTAGCCGCGCGAGCGGATCGCGTCGAGGTCGATCGCCTCCAGCACCTCGCGCCGAAAGCACTTGAAGCCGCCGGTCAGGTCGCGCACCTCGATGCCGAGGACGAAGCGGGCGTAGGTGCTGCCCCCCTGGCTGATCGCCCGCCGCGCCGCACCCCAGTCGCCGACGCCGCCGCCGGGCACATAGCGCGAGCCGATCACCAGGTCGGCTCGCTCGGCCGCCTCGAGCAGGCGCGGCAGGTAGGCGGGATCGTGGGAGAAGTCGGCGTCCATCTCGATCAGCAGTCCGGCGCCGTGCGCGAGCGCGTAACGGAAGCCGGCGATATAGGCGGGACCGAGGCCTTCCTTGCGCGGCCGGTGCAGGAAGTGGACGTTTTCCTCCTCGGCTGCGAGTCGTGCCGCGATCTCACCGGTGCCGTCGGCCGAGTTGTCGTCGACGATCAGCACGCACGCGTCGCCCGGCAGCTTCTCGCGTGCGGCCGCCACCAGCCGCTCGATGTTCGTCGCCTCTTCGTAGGTGGGGAGGACCAGCCAGGCCGGTCCCCGCTCCCCGTCGCTCGAGCCCATCTGCGGACCCGATGCTATTGACGTGGGCGAGCGCGGGCCCTGATCGCGGGGATCGCTCGCTAGCGTGCACGAGGTGACCAACGCTGAGATCGCCGCCGCCCTCGAAGAGCTGGGCGTTCTCTACGAGCTCGACGGCGCCGTCAAATACCGCGTCCTCGCCTACGGCACCGCCGCCCGGGCGATCCGCGAAAGCCCGATCTCGGTCGCCGACCTGGCCGCGGCCGGACGGGCGACGGAGGTACCCGGCGTCGGCAAGACGCTGGCGGAAAAGATCGTCGCCCTGCTCGAGACCGGCGAGATCCCCGCCGCGGTGAAGCTCAAGGCCAAGTTCCCGCCGACGCTGGTCGAAGTCACGCGGGTGCCCGGGGTCGGGGCGAAGACGGCGCGTAGGCTCTTCGACGAGCTCGGCGTCGCCACCCTCGACGATCTGCGGGCAGCGGCCGCGGGCGAGCGGATCCGCGAACTCAAGGGGCTCGGCCCCAAGGTCGAGGAGAACGTGCTCGCCGGCCTCGAGCGCCTCGGCGAGCCGGGGAAGGGCGGTGGGCGGGTGCTGCTCTCGATGGCCCGGCCGATCGCCGACGAGCTGGCGCGGG
>CAZQET010000182.1:0-2691 GCA_964591825.1 uncultured Conexibacteraceae bacterium | reverse complement strand
TCGCCCCGCGCGACGATCGCGGGCCCGACCAGGCCGTAGTCGGGATCGATCCGGACGGTCTCGTGGCCGAGCTCGCGGAGACGCCCGGAGAAGTCCTCGATCGCCTCCAGGTGCTCGTCGTGCATTGCGCTGGGCACGCCGAAGGGGGTGGCGAAGGAGACGGCGATGCGAAGCGGGCCCGGCTCTCGCTCCGCGGCGGCGGAGAACGATTCGGATGGCGGTGCGGGCTTGTGCAGATCGGCGGGAACGTTGCCCTGGACGGCGTCGAGCAGCAGGGCGGCATCCTCGGTGGATCGCGCCAGCGGCCCGAAGCAGCTGAGCCCGTTGAAGGACTCGGCGTCTGGCCAGGTCGAGATGCGCCCACGCTGGGGCTTCAGCCCGACCAGACCGGTCCAGGCGGCGGGGATGCGGATCGAGCCGGCGCCGTCAGAGCCGATCGCCGCCGGCACGATTCCCGCCGCGACCGCGGCGGCGGCGCCACCGCTCGAGCCACCGGGTGTGTGGTCGAGGCTCCAGGGGTTACGGGTCGCACCGTGCAGGGGGGTCTCGGTGAAATGCCAGAGGCCGACCTCGGGAGCGTGGGTCTTGCCGATCACGATCGCACCGGCCTCGCGCAGCCGGCGCACCGCCTCGGCATCGCGCACGGCCGGCCTACCGCCGCCGCAGCCGAAGGGAGTGGTGTGGCCGGCGAGGTCGACATCGTCCTTGATTGCCACCGGGACGCCGAGCAGCGACGCCCCATCGCCGGAGGCGCGGCGCCGGTCGGCCTCCTCGGCGGCGGCGAGCGCTTCCTCGGCGCAGATCAGGCGGAACGCGTTGAGCGTCTCCTGGGTTGCCTCCGCTCGCTCGATCGCGATCTCGACCAGCTCGCGCGAGCTTGCGTCGCCGGTGCGAAGTAGCAGCGCCTGCTCGCGCAGACCGGGGATTGTGGTGGGGGTTGTCGTCGTCGCCATCGCGCCTCCTCGTCCTGCGACGCTGTTGTTCGTTCGAACGAACGATAGGCGAAGAAGGTAGGCTGGCGCTTCGTGGCCACCGTCGCGCCTCCCGACACCCGCGAGCGAATTCTCCGCGCCACCGTCGAGCTGATCGGCGACGAGGGCGTGCCCGCCGTCACCAACCGCCGAGTTGCGGCAGCGGCGGGCGTCTCGCTCGGCTCGCTCACCTATCACTTCCCCAGCCAGGTCGATCTGCTGCGCGAGAGCATGCTGCTCTTCGTCGGCGAGGAGGTCGCGCGGCAGGAGGAGATCGCGGCGAAACTGCGTCGCAGCGAGCCGAGCGTCGAGCAGGTCGCCGCCGAGGTGGAGCGGGTCGTCGAAGAGTCGGCGAACCGGGTTCAGCAGCTGGCCGAGATCGAGCTGCACCTGCAGGCGGCGCGCGATCCGGCGCTGCGCGAGGCCTCGCTGCGCTGCTTCGAGGCCTACGAAGGCGTTGCCGCCGCGGCTCTCGAGATGTTCGACGTGCCCGGGCCCGAGCGCCATGCGCGCACGATCGTGGCGTTGATGTACGGCATGGGCCTGCGGCGTCTGGCAACCGGCAAACGGGACGCCTCCGGCGTCGCCGAGGGGCTGCTGACGGTCGTCCGCGGAGTCGCTCCCTGATCCTCGCGATCGACCAGGGGACGACGGGCACCACCTGCCTCGTCTTCGACCGGCAGGGCCGGATCGCGGGCCGCGCCTACGCGGAGCTCGAGCAGCACTTTCCGCGACCGGGCTGGGTCGAGCACGACGCCGATGAAATCTGGGAGATGAGCCGCCGCGTCGCTGCCGAGGCGATCGCGGCGGCCGGCATCGAGGGCGCGCAGCTCGATGCGGTCGGCCTGACGAACCAGCGCGAGACGGTCGTCGCCTGGGACCCGCGCAGCGGCGAGCCGCTGCATCGGGCGCTCGTCTGGCAGGACCGGCGCACCGCCGAGCGCTGCTCCGAGCTGCAGGCGGCGGGGCACGAACCCCTGGTGCGCGAGCGCACCGGCCTGGTCATCGACCCCTACTTCTCGGCGACCAAGATCGAGTGGCTGCTGCGCAACGTCGACGGGGCGGAGCGGGCGCTCTTCGGCACGATCGATTCCTGGCTTCTCTACAAGCTCACCGGCCGCCACGCCACCGACTACACGAACGCCTCGCGCACGATGCTCTTCGACATTCGTCGCCGCGCCTGGGACGAGGAGCTCTGCGCGCTGCTGGGGATCGATCCGGCACGGCTGCCCGAGGCGCTGCCGTCCGCCCACCTCTACGGCACGACCACCGAGTTTGGCGGCGAGGTGCCGGTGGCGGGAATCGGCGGCGACCAGCAGGCGGCGCTCTTCGGTCAGGCCTGCCTCGAGGCGGGCAGCGCCAAGAGCACCTACGGCACAGGCAGCTTCCTCCTGCTCCATACCGGGGAGGAGGTGGCGGAGCCGGGAGAGGGATTGCTGGCGACGATCGCATGCGGCGCTGATGAGCAGCCCGCGTACGCGCTCGAGGCCTCAATCTTCGTCACCGGCGCCGCCGTGCAGTGGCTGCGCGACGGCCTCGGCGCGATCGAGTCGGCGGTCGAGAGCGAGGACCTCGCCCGCTCGCTGGACGACAACGGCGGCGTCTACTTCGTGCCGGCGCTGACCGGGCTCGGCGCGCCGCACTGGCGCGCCGACGCACGCGGGACGATCACCGGCCTGACGCGCGGCACGACACGTGCGCATCTCGCACGAGCCGCGCT
>CAZQET010000181.1:0-2238 GCA_964591825.1 uncultured Conexibacteraceae bacterium | reverse complement strand
CCAGGGACTCCATCCAGCTCGTCGCCAGGGGATCGACGGGCAGCCGGTTGAGCTTGAGGCGCTCGGCTGGACGCGGCTTGGAGGCCTTCACGTTGACGCTCCAGCGCAGGCTGGGCGGAGGAGGGAGCTTCTCCGCCGTGGCTGCGTCCTGCCGGTTGGCCGACGGCACCCCGAGGTACGCGGTCACCCCGAAGCGCGCGTCGGCGATCAGGGAGACGACGAGTGGCAGCGGGTCGGACAGCGGCGGCACGTGCACCCAGGCGCCGGTGTCGGCAATCACCCCATCGGGCTTTACCTTGCCGAGGAGCATTCCCCGGATCCGCTCCTTCAGTCCCGGGTCTTCGATCAGCTGCTCGAGGGCCGGGTGATGGGGCGAGATACCGACGAACCGCCCCTCCTCGAGCTTCTTAGGATCCTCGAGGAAGAGGGCCAGTTGGACCCCGTTCGTCGTCACCACGTCGACCTCCCAGCCCTCGACCCGGCCGAAGAGGTCGCTCGGAGCGATCGCCCTCGAGGCCCTCGCCAGGGAGACCGGCGGCGGCTGCGAAGACGTGTCCAGCCTCAGGAACCAGGAGCCGGCGGCGAGCTGGCGAAGCGGCTCGGTGCAGACGGGGCAACGCTCGCCCTCGCCGACCTGCCCCGGCAGCGCGGTCCTGCAGCGCTCGCACCAGCGGGCGGGCACCTCATCGCGGGCGATCAGACCCGCCTCGCAGAGCGCCTGAAACGCCTGCTCCGCCCAGCGCCGAGCATCGGGCTGGTCGCGAGCGAACGACCGGCTCCAGTCGATCGAGAGGCCCAGCGACTCGAGCTGCTCGCGCCGATCCGTCGGGGCGCTCGCCTCGCCGCCCTCGCCCTGCGGGGCGCCACCGCCGAAACCCAGCGAGAAGAGCACCTCGGCCCCGCGCATGCGCTGGAACCGAGCGTGGAAGTCGGCGACCACGTACTGGCGGACCTGACTGAGGGTGAGCGAACCGTTTTGAGATCCGCCCCCGGCGAGGACCAGCACGCGGTCCTCCCCCGCGAGCCGCGGAGCGAACGCGTCCTCACTGCGCCAGACCTCCTGCCAGCGGGCCTCCTCGGCCAGGACCGGGCTTGACTCGGCCTCAGCGCCCCCGGCCAGCGCGTCGTCTTTCTCCATCCCCATCCTCGCCTTCCGTGTGCGCGTCGAATATTAACGTAAGTTCTCAAATGATCAAAATCTCCTGTATGATTGCGGCGCAGCGCGCCCGTAGCTCAAATGGTCAAGGGGGTTAAATCCAGGGCGAGTGGAGAGACTTGGTTGGCGGCCTTCAAGCCGGGAGCTCAGCTTGCCGGTGGCTGCACACCGCCAGCGGCGGTCACTTCGTTTCAAGACCAACCCTACGAAGCCTCTGAAGAGCGTCGGCCTTTTAAGCCGTCGGTGCGGGTTCGATCCCCGTCGGGCGCATCGCACAAGGGAGAGAGGACTGAGGTCCCATGGACAGCAGTGGCGAGACAGGGCCCCGGAACCTGATCGACGAGCTCCGGGCCACGCTGGAGTCCGCCGGATTGGGAGAGCAGGCGAACATCGTCGGCCTCAGGGGCGCGGGCGAGTTCGACCTGGCGGTGGTCATGCGCGCCCCCGAGGAGCAGCGCCACGCCGCCGCAACGCTCGGTGACCACCCGGGGGTAGCGGCGGTCAAGCGGGCCGGGCCGAGGCTGCTGCTGCGCTTCGAGGACGATCTGCTGCGCGAGATGGGCGAGCGGCTCGAGGAGGAGCAAGGCGATGCGCTCTCCAGCCGTGACCTTCTCGCCGGCGAGCGATACGTGGTCGAGTTCTGCAACCCGAACGCGACCAAGGCCCTGCACACCGGGCACATGCGCAACATCGCGATCGGACAGAGCTTTGCCTGCGCCCTCGAAGCGGCTGGGGCCGATATCGAGCGCCAGTGCCAGATCACCGACGCCGGCCAGCAGAGTGGCGAGGCGATGGCCGGTTACCAGCTCTACGCCAACGGGGCCACCCCCGCCGACGAAGGCGTCAAGGGAGACCGGTTCGTGGGCGAGCTCTACGCCCGCTACGTGGCCGAGCAGAGCAGCGCTGAGACCGAGGCGGTCGCCGATCAGGATCTCGCCGTCGCCCGCGAGCTGACCAAGCGGGACGAGCTTGCCGCGACGCTGCTCGATCGCTGGCTCGAGGGCGACGAGGAGGTCCACGAGCTCTGGAAGACGATCCTCGATTGGGTCCTCGCCGGACAGCGTGAGACCCTGGCGAGGCTG
>CAZQET010000180.1:0-1715 GCA_964591825.1 uncultured Conexibacteraceae bacterium | reverse complement strand
CGTGACGACCGAGTTGGCGCCGATCACGCAGCGGTCACCGATCGTGACGCCGCTGGTGACGACGCAGTTGGCGCCGAACCAGCAGTTGGAGCCGATCCTCACGGGCCCCTTGGCGGTGAAGCCCTGCTGGGTGATCGGGGTGTCGGGGTCGTCGAAGCGGTGGGCCGAATCTCCGACGAAGCAGCCGTTGGCGAACATCGTGTGGTCGCCGATCTCGATCAGCTGCAGGGCGGCGAGCATCGTGTTGCGGTTGAGGAAGCAATCGGCGCCGATCTCGATCCGCGCATCCGGTGCCAGGGTCAGCCAGCAGCCCGGCTCCAAGAGCGTTCCCTCACCGATCCGCAGCCGGCCCTCGTCCAGCGCCTCGAGCAGCTCGCCCTCGACCGGCTGGCGCACGAAGAAACCGCCCCGGGCGGCGTGGCGGGCCAGCCGCCAGCGCCGTGACAGCCGCCGGTTGCGCTCATACCACCGCCGCTTCGCCCGCCACACCCGCCAACCCCTCTGCTCGCCGGCCACGTGCCTAGCTTTCCAGAGCGGCCCCGGGTAGGGTCGGCTGGCAACCCGCCCACAGCAGGAGGCAATCGCGATGGGAATGTTCGAGATGAGCGACGAGCATGTCGCCGAGTGGCGGCAGAAGTGCCGAGAGCTGGCCGAGCCCCGCGTAAACGGCGAAGAGGTCATCGCCGCGGCCGGCTTCCGGCAGGGAGGCGCGACCGCCAGCTACGCGGCCTCGAAGGCGCAGCTCGGAGGACTGGTCTACGCCGGGGTCAAGATGATGCGCAAGAAGAAGGCCGGCGGGCTCCCGGACAAGGTGATGCTTGCGGTCACCCCGGACAGGCTGTACGCGTTCAAGCTCAAGGTTGGTCGCGACCACAGGCTCGGGGATGAGGTGGGGGTTTGGGAGAGGCCGGGACTGAGGATCAGCACCGACCGCACGGGCGGGATGACGGCGCTCACGATCGAGTCCCCCGCCGAGGGTGAGAAGGCGATCCTGGTCGGGATCAGCGTGAAGGACGACCCCGTCAGCCAGGAAGTGATGCGGATCCTGGAAGACGCTCCCACGCGCACCTGAGATGACGATCCACAAACCGCGCGGCGGCCACTATTGGCGTTACTGGGTGGTGCTGATCGGCGGCGGCGCCTTCGTCATCGCCTATCTGCTCAGCGACGGATTCGGGCTGCAACCGTGAGCGCGGCCAAGGGCAAGCTGCGCGGAGGCATCGACCTCGGCGGCACCAAGATCCAGACCGCGATCGTCGACGCGTCCGGGGACGTCAGCGGCGAGGCGAGGCAACCCACTCCCACTTCGGGCGGGCCTGCTGACGTGGCTGAGGCGATGGCCGCGGCGCTTCGCGAGGCGGCCGCGGCCGCCGGGGTCGAGCCCGACGCCCTGCAGGGCGTCGGAGTCGGCTCTCCGGGAGATGCCGACGGCAAGACCGGCGTGGTCAGCGGCGCCCGCAACCTGCCGGGCTGGGAGGGCAGCTTTGCGCTCGGCAAGACGCTCGCCAAGGCCCTCGGGACCGACGTGCGAATCGGCAACGACGTGCAGGTCGCCACCGAAGCCGAGTTCCACCTCGGCGCCGGGCGCGAGTTCCAGAGCCTGATCGGCGTCTTCTGGGGCACGGGAGTCGGCGGCGGCATCGTCCTCGACGGGAAGCCGTGGCTCGGCCGGGGCGCCGCCGGTGAGATCGGCCACATGGTGGTGAAGCGCGGCG
>CAZQET010000179.1:0-6577 GCA_964591825.1 uncultured Conexibacteraceae bacterium | reverse complement strand
GCCCTGCGGCGTATAAGTGAAGGTGCTGGTCTGGGTTGTTTCTTTTGGGCCGGGACGTGAGATGCTTTCCACATTGCCATCTTCGTCACGTTCGATCGTCGTCGTCTCGTTGTCAGAGGTCGTGGCGGAGATCACTTCATGGAATTCGTTGAATGTCCATTCTTTCGCGTTGCCATCGGGGTCTTCTTCGCTCGTGCGGTTGCCTCCAGAGTCATAGCCGTAGGTCGTTGTGTGGCCGCCGCCGTCGGTCTTGGTCGCGAGCTCGCCGGCGGCGTTGTAAGTGAAGGTTTCGGTCGTAGCGATCGCGGTGCCGTAGCCGCGGGTGATCGAATAGGGCTGGTTGTCGCTGTTGAACCACTCGTCAGTGATGGAGCCGGTGGCTTTGTTGGTGACCGTCGTGTGGAAGGCTTCGTATTTGAAGGTGGTCGTACGTCCGGCTGGGTCGGTCTGGGAGACGACTCGGTTCGAGCCATCGTATTCGTTGGTCGTTTCGCCGCCGCGGCCGTTGATCACCAAGGTCATCCGGCGCGAGCCGTCGTATTTGAACTGCCAGCTCGGGCCAGCTGCGCCGGGCAGTGTCACGCTCTTCAGATCTGCCCCTTCGTAGGCGTATTTGACGACGTGCCCAATAGGGTCTTCCGCGGCAGTGACAAAGCCTTCAGCGTTGTAGGAGAGGGCGATCTGGCGCCCGGTAGGGTCGGTGATCGTTTCCAGCTGCCCGGCTTCGTTGTAGGAGAGTTTCGTTTCATTGCCGTTGCGATCGACGAGGCTCTGCAGCCGACCAGTTCCCGTAAATTCATATTTGATTTGGTTCGAGAGGGTGAGCGTGTAGCCGAGTTCAGCGCTGCCGCTCAGCGTATCTTGGCTCCAAGGCGGGGCGATGTAAGAACCTTCACCACTTTCAGTGAAGGAAACTGTACCGCCGTCAGCCTGTGTCAGCGTGATCTCGTTGCCACCTTCTTCAAAGTTCAGATGGTCGCTGAAAGAGCTGGACCAGCCGTAGCCGAACGCTCCAGGCGAGCTTGCAGTGGCCGCAGTCTGAGCGCTATAGGTGCGAGTCAAGTCCAGGCCGACACCAAGCCCACCGATTTCAAAGTCGGTCTGCGCCTCCGAGAAGTTGCCAGTGGCGCAGTCAACAGGGTCGGCGCATTTCGAGCGGTGGCTGGTTTTGTCAGTCTGCTTGACAGTGATGGGTTCTTTAAATTCCAGTCCTCCTTTTTCAGTCTTGATAACACCCTTATTTTCAAACGGGACTTTGATAGTTGCCTTCGCCGCAACTTCTGCTTCGGCCGACCGCTCAAACAAACCTCTGTTGATGAACTTCGGAGTCAGGCCTGTGCCAGTACGTTCAATGATAATGCTCGAGCATCTACAGTATGGCCACGAGTCAGCCTTATAGGTGCCGAAGTTTTCGATCAAAGCCCCGTTTGACTCATGAACCAAGTCGCTACCGGTTTGAGATAGCGTGCCGTGGTTGATCAGGTGCCGTTCGGACAGAGCATGGACAACATTCCCCGCTTTGATCTCGCTAGTGGTTTTCGACGCGAGCACCATATCGCCAGGTCCAGAGAAGGTACCCTGCCCACCCCATTCGAGAGAGCTGGTGACTTCGAGCGATCCTGCGCCAGTCACGTTACCTTCGTATTCAGTGTTGAAATTGGCGATCGTGCTATCAGCGCCTTCGAGGGTCAGCGTGGATTCCCTGATCGTGAATACGCCGCTAGGCGCGACAAGATTATGCGCGTCAACGGCGATTTTTTCGAACTTCGTATTGCCTTCCACTACACCACTGCTCGTGAGGCTCACAGTTGCGCCTGCCTTGCGGAACAGCAATGTACCTGTCTGTGCATTGATAGTTCCGAGGTTTTCAAAGTTAACTTGCGTCCACGTATTGCCCGTACCGGATGTCTTCTGGAAGGTTCCTTTATTGACGATTGTCGGAAGAGAAGTGCCGCTGCCGGAAATCGATCCTTCGCCTTGTCGGTTCGCGTCGAAGGTGCCGATGTTTTCGACGATCGCTCCTTCGGACAATGCAAGGCTTGCTTCAGCAACCGTAAACGTCCCTTCATTGATAAAGGTCCGTTCTTTTATTGTGACGGAGCCCCCTCCGGGCAATAGAGAACCGGATGCTCCGGGTGCCAGAACCGTAGTTCCAGCACCGGACATGGAACTCACGATTGCCATGGTCAAGCTGTTGGTGAGCGTGAGGGTGCCGGGTCCAATGATTTTGCCTTCGTATTCCATCTTGAGTTTTCCGACCGTTGAGCTTTTGCCTGCTTCAACACTAATGCTTGCTTCTCTAATGGTAAGATTGGCGCTTTCGCCGTTGAAGCTTTCAGCAATGACGCTGCTGTTTTCTTTAAATAGAATCGTGCCCTGCAATTCACTGCCTGTGGCGAGCGTAGTTACGCTTTTTTTGCCGAGAAAGCGAATCCCTCCAGCTTTTGCGTTCACGAGCCCAAGGTTTTCGAAAGGGAGTTCAACCTTGGTGTCGCCCGTACCTTCGGTCTTTTGGAACGTACCTTGGTTGATAAACTTGGTCGGACTTATTGATGCTTCTATTTCACGAATTCCAAAGGTTTCTTGAGAGTTTGCATTGAAGGTTCCCTTGTTTTCAAGTATGGCACCTTCAGACATCTTGACTGTGCGAGTGTAGGTTAGGTTTCCTTCGTTTACCAGCGTTCGGCCAACGAGTTTGGCTTCGCTGGCAGCCATGGTTCCTGTCACGGCCGGCTTTAGGACGGTTGCCCCAGAACCGGACATGGTGCTGGCCAATTTCCATGAAAAGGCATTAGTCACGTTAAGCGTTGCGGCCCCCTTCAATGTTCCTTCGAATTCCATTGTCAGCGATTTAATGCTTGATGGTTCGGCTGCATTAGAGAGTTCGAGAGAGCTTTCCTTGAGAACCACGCTTCCTTCGCCCTGCAGTACCCCAGCTTCATTTACCCCTTTGGTGACCTTGACTGTGCTGCCCGATCCAATGCAGGCGACATCAGTGCTCGTCGGCACATGCCCAGCGGACCAGTTTGAACCGGTCTGCCAAGTACTTTCGGTCGGACCGGTCCAAGTGTCGGTGCATTCAGCAGCTGAGGCAATCGAGGGGAAGGCAGCAGCGAGAAGGAGTAGGCCCACGAGGCTGCCAAGGACCTTCAGTATTCGCGGCCCGCTAAGGCGTGCGAGCGAGCTCTGGCAGGTACCGTGAGTGACTAGAGGAAAGTGGCACTGTTTCGCGCGCCGAACGAATTGTGTCTCCGCTCTTACTCCCGTGTGCATTGTCCTGTCTCCCTTGTAGATCTCTTGCATGGTTCCTCAGTGATCTCTATGGCCCCAGAGATGCGCCACCGTGACTGCACCATCAATGCAGGCCCGACCTAAAGCACCGCCTTAGAGGCGCTCTAACAGCCCGAATAAGTAGAAAGGCGCCCTGTATCTGTTGTGGATTGGGAATCGCCATACATCGTTCTGGTCCTCCATTGCGAGCCACTAAGCAGAGAAGATCATTACCTTGTGGTACTCCGCCAGCATCGAACGTGTCTCCGGCGCTTACGCTGGCCGTCGTGCCGTTGAATTTGACCGTGTTCGAAGCCGGGGTGGCCGAGAACCCGGTCCTTTCGATTGTCAGCGTCGCCCCCACTTCTCCCCTGGCGGGGCTCAGCTGGACGATCGACAGTTTGCTGGAGGCGTGGCGCGAGATCGAGAGCAGGTTCCCGCTGGCGTCCCAGCTGTAAACGGCGGTATCGCCTTCTGGGTCGATCGCGGCCTTGAGCCGACCGTCGGCGTCATGCAGAAAGCGGAAGGCATTGCTGGGAGGGGAGCCATACGAAGCGGTGGGGCTCAGCCCACTCGAAGACGAACGCAACCGCGAGGAGCAGCGCAAGCTCCAATCTGCTTCGCAGCTTCTCAGACATGGTCTGGGCCTTCCCCCTCAGCTGGGCTTCTCCGTTACATCCCCGTAGACGGTCGACAAAAGCCGACTAGACGAGAACAGGTCCACACCTACACAGCAGAATGCGTCATGTCAATCAAATATCCCGCCCGGCGGACGATTGATTGATTAGATTCTCTCGATCATTGCGCGCTTACGGGATCCGGTAGGTCTCATCGGTGCTCTCTCCGTACGCGTCGTTTGTGGAGCCAGAGACGACTGCCGCCAGATCGCTCCACCTCGCCGAGGCGCTGTGCGTTGATGGGTACTGGCGAGAGCCCCGGCCACCAACACGGGCGAGGCCCTTGGCTCAGTCGCGGCCCAGACCGCAAGCGACAAGAGCTTCACCACGGTCGCGGAACTGACGCATGGCGATCACCCGACCGTCGCGGAAGGTGATCAGGGTGGCGGGCCTGAGCCCGGCCGCCGGGCCGTCAGGAACGGTCGTCGCCTGGGTGGCGATGATCGCGTCCTCGCCGGCGTTGATCAGCTCGACCTCGGCTCTGCCCTTCCCTTCGGCCTTGCGTTCGTGCAACAGCGCCAGCACGGCCTCGCGGCCGTGACAGTCCCACTCCCCTGGCTCCCACCAAGTCTGCTCGACCTCGGGGTCGAGCAGGGGCTCGAGCGCATCGACGTTCCCCTTCTGCCACGCCTCCAACCCACTGCGGGCGGCTTCCAGCAATTCAGTGCTCATCTCATCTCCTAGCTTCGGTGCAACTGCGGGTTGCGAAACAGCGCCGCCGCGCCGCAGCCGTGCCGGCGCGGCGGCGGCAGGCCACGAATGAGGCGCACGAGCCCCGCCGCCCAGCCTCTGGATGGTTGGCGCGCCTGGTTTGGGCGCACCACCCACCTGGCGATCCGAGATCACCTTGATTGGCGTGCTTCTCAAAGGCCCTCTAACGTCAACCAGGCATTGGACCGGAGAGTAGCGCGCCGACCGCGCCAGATCGAGATCAGCTCGATAATGCCGTTGCGATAACGATGAACGGCCCGATGACGATCATGATGGGCGCCATGCTAGTAGTCGGCGTCGGGGCCGGGCTTTGGGTCAAGCTGCGGGGCCGAATCAAGCGGGGACGCCAGCGCAAGCCCTGAACGAATCCTCCGGATGCGAGGTGCCGGGCGGCATCCCTACAGAGACGAGCTCACTGCTTGAGCGCAGCGCCTTCCTCGCCTGCTCAGCTCCTGGTTTGTGGCGGCGTCCTCACCCAACCCGCAGACTTCGCTGCTGGCTGCTTCCGCCGAGAATCGACGAGAGCTAGTCTGCAAAGACCGCCAGCGGAGCGCAAATGCCGGGGGTCATTCTCGGCCGTGGTCAGGAACCGCTCGACGGGCTGATAGCTCTCACACGAAATCACGGATGACAAGGCAATCAGAAGACATCGGCGGCAGCATGTCTCCGGGCTATGAGGGGACGAGTGCTCTGCACAACACCCGTATCCTGTTGCCCCAGGCGTTGCTCTGGAACGAAAAAACCGCCCCTCGGGGCGGTCGATTCGGCTCTCCAGAGCCATACCGCTACGGGGATTCGAACCCCGGTTTCCGGACTGAGAACAGGAAACCCGTAGTAGGTCGGTAGGCCGGCTCATAGCGACTCCGACACAAGCGCATCCCGTCCGGAAGGCGCGCGCGGCGAGCTGTCATCGATCAGCGAGCGCTGCTATCGGCCTTCACACTTACCTGCAACACCTGGTGACCCTAACTTTTCCGGGACAGCGCGATCCGCGCGAAATTCACTCCATCGAGCCCGTCCCGTACTCGTCGTGACGTCGCACCCACAACGGCTCCGAGGCGCTCTCTTCGCGGCCCTTCGGCGTCAGGTCGAGCAGTCCGTAGTAGGCCATCGCTGGTTCCAGGCCGCGGGCGGTCGTCACGTAGGTGCGATAGACGGTCCCCTCCGACAGCACGTAAACGCTCAGGCCTGGCCCCTCGGTGACGTACCCGAGCGCGTCCGTCCCGCATCCGCGCGCGTTCTCCTCGACGGTTGGCGGGATCTCACCTTCCAGGAACGGCCTCAGCTCCTCCTCTGTATGCAGGAAGCCGAGGTCTCGGTTGAAGTCGCTGTCAACGGTCGAGACCCACTCGATGCCCCAGCCCATCCGCCCCCTAAAGGCGAGGAGCTTGTCGAGCGGGGCCCGGGAGGCAAGCAGCAGGGTGGCATCCCTCGCCTTCAGATGGGCGGCCTGGGGATCGAGCGTGTCGACGATCGAAGAGCAGACCGGGCAGCCCGCCTCATATGGCGGTCCGAACATGAAGTGGTAGACGAGCAGCTGGGAGCGGCCGTCGAAGAGACCGAGGAGGGTCTTCGTACCCTCCTCGGTCTCGAACCGGTAGTCCTTTTCGACGGCGACCCAGGGCAGCTCACGCCTCTTGCGGGCCAGCTCGTCACCGCGGCGGGTTAGCTCCTTCTCCTCCGCCAGCAGCTCGTCGCGCTCCGCTTGCCACTCATCCTGCGTGCCGATCCTGTGCGCTGCCATTGACTGCCTCCTTTTTCTAGGGCGAGCTGGAGAACGGACGGTGGGTCAGTCGGGGTATTCGTCCTTGCGCCAGCTGCGCGGCTCCTCGGGCTGGGGCTTCGGGGTGCGATCGAGCAGGAAGTTGAAGTAGGGGGCGACGAATGGGTCGGGCGCCCTCACCGTGTAGGTGTGGTAG
>CAZQET010000178.1:0-3681 GCA_964591825.1 uncultured Conexibacteraceae bacterium | reverse complement strand
TGGCAGTCCAAACAGGCCTAGATGGTCGCCCGCCTGGATCGGCATCCTCACGTTTGTGGTGGTAATGCCCGGCCCGGCTCCTACCACTGTCTGTTCTGCATTCATGAACACGTTGCCGCTGGTTGGGTGCAGCACCTTGATCTCTGTTGGTATTGCGATCGGGATGGCCACCCGACGTTGGTCTTGACCTGGGTGATGACGCCCGAGACCGGTGCAGCGACGGTCTGGCCGGGAGCCGAGAGCGTCATCAGCGTGTATTCACCCGGCGCGAACGCCGACCCTGTGCATGAGTCGCCAAATTCAGTTGCCGCCGATGCCGCCGACGCGCTCAGGAGCGAGGCGGCGAGCGCCGCGGCGATGGACAGAGACAGTCAAGAACGCATTCAGAATCTCCTTGTCGTGGACTTTTGGCTTGTCAATCCAGCCACATGTGGCCAGAGAGGCTCTCAGTTTTGCGGCAAGTCGTCCAACCGGGTGGACAGTGAGCGCCAGGCATCCTCGGCGGTGCTGAGACTGAGACTGAGACTGCGATCGCCGGCGGCGAGGCCGATCATGCTGCCGCCGGTCTCGCCGATTACCGTCGCGCCGAGTGAGCTGAGCGTCTCGCGGTCGCCGCTGAGCAGGAAGCCGCCGGCGCCCTCGCCGAAGAGAGCCTCCTCGGGGGAGCAGCCGCGTTCGCGCAGGGGCTGGAGGTCGATGCGGCAGCCGATGCCGGCGGCGATCGCGGACTCGGCGAGGGCGCAGGCCAGGCCGCCATCGCTGATGTCGTGGGCGGAGGAGAGCTTGCCGGCTCGCACGGCGTCGCGGACGGTCGTGCAGGCTGCGGCGACGCCGGCGACGTTGGGCTGCGGGAGGCCGGCGTCGAGCTCGCCGCGTAGCTTCGCCAGCTCGGAGCCGGAGAGGCTCGGTTCGAACGGCCCCAGCAGGCCGATGGCATCGCCCTCGCTGGCAAAGGCGCTGCCGCAGGTCTTCGCCGGGTCGGGCAGCTCGCCGACCATGCCGACCACCGGGGTCGGGTAGATCGGGCCTTCCGGGCCCTCGTTGTAAAGGGAGACGTTGCCGCCGACGACCGGGACGCCAAGCGCCCTGCAGGCCTCGGCGAGGCCGCTGACCGCGCGGTCGAGCTGCCAGGCGGGGACCGGTTTCTCGGGGTTGCCGAAGTTGAGGCAGTTGGTCAGGCCGAGCGGCTCGGCGCCGACGCAGGCGAGGTTCTGGGCGCACTCGAGCACCGCCTCGATCGTGCCGGCGTGGGGGTCGCAGGCGACGCGCCGTCCGTTGCCGTCGATCGAGACCGCGATCGCGGTGCCGGCCTCCGGGGTCTGCAGGACGGCCGCGTCGGCTCCCTCCGGACGCCGCACCGTGCGCGAGCCCACCACGCAGTCGTACTGCTCGAAGGCCCAGCGCTTGGAGGCGATGCTGGGGGAGGAGAGCAGGGCCAGCAGGGTCTCCTCGCTCGCCGCGTCCTCGCGCAGCGTCGCCCGGTTGCCGTAGATCCAACCATCGGGCGCCGCCGGCTCGAGGTCGTAGAGGGGGCAGCCGTCGACCAGCGCTTCGACCGGCATCTCGCCGACGATCTCGCCCTCGCGCAGGATGCGGATCTGGCCGGAATCCGTGACGACGCCTATCTCCGCCGAGCCCGTTTGCCATTTCTCGCAGACCGCGATCACGTCGGCGACCTTCGCCGGCTCGACCACCGCCAGCATCCTCTCCTGCGACTCGGAGACCATGATCTCGAAGGGCTCCATGCCGGCCTCGCGCAGCGGCACCCTGGCGACGTCGAGGTCGATGCCGACGCCCCCGGCGGAGGCCATCTCCCCGGCCGAAGAAGTGAGCCCCGCCGCGCCTAGGTCCTGCAGCGAGACCATCAGCCTCTTCTCGAGCAGCTCCAGGCAGCACTCGAGCAGCTTCGACTCCTCGAACGGGTCGCCAATCTGCACCGTCGGCCGCTTGGCCTCGTCGCCCTCACCGAGCTCGGCCGAGGCGAGCACCGAGGCGCCGCCAATGCCGTCGCGCCCTGTCGAGGCGCCCATCAGGACCACCGCGTTGCCCACCCCGGCCGCCGCCGCCCGCACCATGTCCTCCGTCCTGGCCAGCCCCACGCACATTGCGTTGACCAGGCAGTTGTGCTCATAGGGGGGCTCAAAGTAGATCTCACCACCGACCGTGGGCACGCCGATCGAGTTGCCGTAGTGGCCGATCCCGCGCACGGCGCCGCCGAGCAGGTGGCGCGAGCGGACCGAGTCGAGCTCGCCGAAGCGCAGCGAGTCGAGGATCGCGATCGGCCGCGCCCCGAGCGCGAAGACGTCGCGCAGGATGCCGCCGACCCCGGTGGCCGCTCCCTGGAAGGGCTCGACCGCGCTCGGGTGATTGTGGGACTCGACCTTGAAGGCGACCGCGTAGCCGTTGCCGACGTCGACGGCGCCGGCGTTCTCACCCGGCCCCATCACCACCCGCGCGCCCTCGGTTGGCAGCCGTCGCAACAGCTTGCGTGAGTGCTTGTAGGCGCAGTGCTCGGACCAGAGCAGGCTGAACATCGCCAGCTCGACGTCGTTGGGCTCACGCCCGAGCTTCTCGACGATCAGGTCGAACTCTGCGTCGGTCAGCCCGAGCTCGCGGTGCTTTGCGGTCTCGACGGTCACGCCCAGGCTCCAGCAGCGGCGACGGCTTCGAACACTCGCAACCCGTCGGTCGACCCCGTGAGTGGATCGACCGCGTGCTCGGGATGCGGCATCAGCCCGAGCACGTTGCCCGCCTCGTTGCGCACCCCGGCGATGTCCCGCGCCGACCCGTTCGGGTTCTCCCCCGGCGCGTAGCGGTAGGCGACCTGCCCCTGCGCTTCGAGCTCGTCGAGCACCTCGTCCGGCGCCCAGTATCTGCCTTCCCCATGCTTTGCAGGAATCGACAACCTCGAAGAGCTGATCGATTGATGACCCTCTGGGGTATGAAATCGATCAGATTCCTCGATCAGCTCCAGCTGACGGCAGGTGAAGCGAAGGCTCTCGTTGAGCAACAGCGCTCCGGGGAGGAGGCCGGCCTCGCAGAGGACCTGGAAGCCGTTGCAGATGCCGAGCACCGGGCCGCCCGCGGCGGTGAACTCGGCGACCGCTTCCATCGCCGGGGAGAAGCGGGCGATCGCGCCGGCCCGCAGGTAGTCGCCGTAGGAGAAGCCGCCGGGGACGACGACCGCGTCGACATCGGAGAGGTCGCGCTCCTCGTGCCAGACCAGCCGCGCCTCGGCGCCGATGCGCTCGCAGGCGTGCAGCGCGTCGCGCTCGTCGCAGGAGCCGGGGAACTGCAGTACGCCGAACTTCACCTGCGCTCGGCTGCCACGTCGAGCAGCTGGAACTCGTAGTCCTCGACGAGCGGGTTGGCGAGGAGCTTCTCGCACATCGGCCCCAGCTGCTCGGGGTCGGCCACGTCGAGCTCGATCAGCCGCCCGACGTGGACATTGCTGACTCCCTGGAACCCCAGCGCAGGCAGCGCGCGCTCGACCGCCTGGCCCTGCGGGTCGAGAATCCCCGCCTTGGGCCGGACCAGGACCCTGGCCCTCATCGGGTTCGCTTGAGCCAGGCGTCGAACGATTCGCCGGTGATCCGTTCGTACGCCTCGATGTACTTCTCGCGCGTGCGCGCGACCACATCGTCCGGGATCTCGGGTGCCGGAGGATTGCGGTCCCAGCCG
>CAZQET010000177.1:0-1761 GCA_964591825.1 uncultured Conexibacteraceae bacterium | reverse complement strand
CTTCGCGGCCAGCTCGAACTTGACCAGCGTCACCCAGAGCAGGGCGACCGCGGCCAGGCAGCAGAGGAAGGTGAACATCATCGATCCCGGCAGGCCGCCGTTGGCGGTGGCGAAGACGCGCGGGTGGACGAGGCTCTGGGTCATCCGCACGGCGAGGAAGTTGAGCGGCACGAAGGCGCCGGCGGTGACCGCGAAGACCGAGGCGTAACGAGCCTGGCGCTCGGAGTCCTCGATCGCGTAGCGGAAGGGGTAGTAGGTCGCGTACATCAGGAAGACGATCAGGAAGCTGACCAGGGTCGGCTCGTCCCAGACCCACCAGTGCCCCCAGGAGGCCTTGGCCCAGATCGAGCCGGTGATCAGCACGGCGACGCCGAAGATCACCGACATGTGGATCGAGACGTAGGACCAGGCGTCCCAGCGCCGCTGGCCGCTGCGCAGGTGCAGGATCGCGAAGACGCCGCCGATCACGAAGCCCGCCAGCGAGGTCATCGCCAGCGGCACGTGCAGGTAGAAGATCTTCTGGATGAAGCCCTGATCGGCGTCCAGCGGCGCGTAGAAGAAGACCAGCGAGAAGGCGGCGGCGATCGCGACGACCGTCGCGATCGAAAGTGGCTTTAGACCTTTGCCGTACATGCGCTTGGCGCGGGCGCGCCGTCTGGCGCCCCTCAGTCCTCCAGGAGGAAGTCGAACACTGCCCAGCCGATCAGGAGGAAGATCAGATCGTATAGGGAGAGCACCGCAAGCCAGGTCCCGAAGCGGTGGTAGCCGGGGCCGCCCACCGCCAGCAGCGGCTCGCTGGCGCTCGTGGCGGCGATCATCAGCGGCACGACGAGGGGGAGGAGGACGAGCGGGCCGAGCAGGTCGCGGGCGCGCGAGTGCACGGCCATCGAGGAGATCAGGGTGCCGGTGGCGGCGAGGCCGAGGTCGGCGAGGACGAGGACCGCGACGAGCGGACCCAGTGCCGCGGCCGAGTCGAGGAAGAAGATCGCGAAGATCGGCACCACGACCAGCTCCAGGGCGAGCAGGTAGGCGAGCAGCGCGGTCGCCTTGGCGGCGAAGAGGGCGCTGCGGTCGATCGGGGCGAGGCGGATTGCGTCGAAGCCGCCCTCCTCGCGCTCGGCGACGAAGAGGCGGTTGACGCCGAGCAGGGCGGCGAAGAGCAGCGTCGCCCAGAGCACCCCGGCGGCGAGGCTGCCCGAGAGGCTGGTGCGGTCGAGGCCGAAGCGGAAGATGACGAAGCTGGTGACGGCGAAGAGCGCCATCGCCGGCAGCGACTGCAGGGTGCGCAGCTCCGCCCGCAGATCCTTGGCGAGAATCGTGGCGAACGCGGTGCGGGACCGGGTCAACGGCAAGAGTCGCGCCTCCCTCGCGGCGCAAAGAACCAGATATGCATGCTTGCTCGCTCCTCGCTCACGCGTTGTGCAGCCTATTTGGCAGGAACAATTCAGTCGTCGTCGCGCAGGCGACCGACGAAAAACGCCCCGTCGCCCGCGGTGCCGGCCTCGGTCGGCTCGATCCCGCGGCGCTCGAGGGCGCCCCAGAGCCGTCGCAATCGGAGCCGCGCACGAGTCCCGGGGGAACGCTCAAACGCGAGAACGATGTTGCCGCCGGGGCGCAGCACCCGCACGACCTCGGCGGGTGACGGAAGCGAGTCGACCTGGGCGACGAGATCGAAGAAGTCGTCGGGGAAGGGGAGAGCCGCGGGGTCTCCGGCCTTGAATGCGACGCGCCCCCCGGGGTCGAGGCCGACCCGGCCGACCG
>CAZQET010000176.1:0-10996 GCA_964591825.1 uncultured Conexibacteraceae bacterium | reverse complement strand
CCGGCGCTATATCGGCCTCGTTGGGCCAGACGATGGTTCCGGCCTCAGGATCGGCACGGAGCCTGCGGAAGTAGCCAGCGTCGCGCAGCGGCTCGAAGACCCCGCCACAGCTCAGGAGATAGGAGAGATCGACCTCTGCGGCTACCCCATCCTCAAACCGCACCTTGACGTGGTGGTCATCCTGGGCTTTGGCTTCAACCAGAAGAGGTGTACTGCGCATGATCCGATGATAAACGGACCTATCGCAATGGCTCGACCGGCACAAGCGGCTGGCATTGGCGTGCGCGTATCCAGTTGTCACGAAGCTGAACTCGATGCGCCGATGCCCACTCGGTCACAAGACGGTACGCTCGCCCCGGCATTCTGCCGGCAAGGATCTCGAGGCTCTCGATGTCAATCGACGCCTCGTCCTCACCATAGCGGGCGTGGAAGTGCGGCCTTCCCAGATGACGATCCTCCTCGTAGTACATCCAGATCGTGATGCCATAGAAGCTGCTTATTCGTGGCATGACCAGTCCCTGCGACAGGAGAAGTCGCAGGCCCAGGGCATCACCAGATCGACGAGCTCGCGGGTGCGTTCGCGGGTCTCGACTTCGCGATAAAAGCGTTCGCCCTCATAGACAAAGGGGCGAGCATCATCGCTGAGGTACAGGTATTGCCTCGTGTCACAGTGCTTGTAGGCGTGAATGCGGGTCCCGTCCTTCAACGTGACCGCGTGCATCCACATGAAGTCTTCAACGTAGATTCCCAGCAGCTTCTCCAGGGGCTCCCAGACGGGTTCGTCCCAACTGGTTACCTCGCCTCGCCTTCTCCGTTTCCGGGCCATTGGCCCAGGCTGAAGCTATGCGGCGCACGGAACAAGACGCAACCGTGCCAAAACGCGCTCTTCTCCCGGTACCTTCTTTGACGACAGCGCAACGGCGAGTTGGGGCGGGGCGCCACCCGGCAAAGCGCACCCCGCCCCTTCGCCCCTTCAGGCGGCTGCAGATACCTCTGCGTCCCCACCGCCGGATGACGGGTCACGGGAAGTCGAAGCCCCGCTGCCGTCAGGCGATGGGTCGCCGCTGAAGCTCCTGGTCTGACCCGGGCGCAGGTAGACGATCTGCCCCTCGCGCAGCTCGAGCTGCTGCAGCTCGCTGCGGGTCAGCTGCGCCCAGACGTCGGTGCCGTCGCCGAGCACGAACTCGACCCGGATCTCGAAGCCGAGGGCGACGATGCGCTGCACCAGTGCCTCCTCCGCCCCGTCGTCGCGGTCGAGCGAGACCGCCATGTCGTGCGGGCGCACGAAGTGGTTGCCGAGCCGGTTGACCTCGCCGACGAAGCTCATCACGAACTCGTTGGCGGGATGGTCGTAGAGTCCGGCAGCGCTGCCGGACTGCTCCACCCTGCCCTCGTTCATCACCACCAGCTGGCCGGCGACGTCCATCGCCTCCTCCTGGTCGTGGGTGACGAAGATCGTCGTCACGTGCATCTCCTCGTGCAGGTTGCGCAGCCAGGTGCGCAGGTCCTTGCGCACCTTGGCATCGAGGGCGCCGAAGGGCTCGTCGAGCAGCAGCACCTGCGGCTCCACTGCCAGCGCTCGCGCCAGCGCCATGCGCTGGCGCTGGCCGCCGGAGAGCTGCGAGGGATAGCGGTCGGCGAGCCCGTCGAGCTGGACCAGGCGCAGCAGCTCGTGCACGCGGGTGGAGATCTGGGGCTTGCTCCACTTGCGGATCTTCAGCCCGAAGCCGACGTTCTCGAACACGGTCATGTGCTTGAAAGCGGCGTAGTGCTGGAAGACGAAGCCGACTTCGCGCTTCTGGGCCGGCTTCTTCGAGACGTCTTCGTCTTCGATCAGGACGCGGCCCGAGTCGAGCGTCTCGAGGCCGGCGATCGCCCGCAGCAGCGTCGACTTGCCGCTGCCGCTGGGCCCGAGCAGGGCCGTGAGCGACCCGTTGGGGACCTCGATCGAGACGTCGTTCAGTGCCTGAAAGTCACCGAAGCTCTTGCAGGCTCCCTCGACTGTGATTCCCATCAGGCGTCCTCCTTTCTCTTCAGGAAGTTCATTGCGAGCAGGGTGCTGAGCGCGAGCAGGGCGAGCAGCACCGAGGCGCCGAAGGCGCCCGGCAGGTTGAAGTTGTCGTACTGCTTCTCGACGAAGAGCGGCAGGGTCTGGGTCTGGCCGGAGATCGAGCCGGAGACGACCGAGACGGCACCGAACTCGCCCAGCACGCGGGCGGTGGTGAGCACGACCCCGTAGGCGACGCCCCAGCGGATCGCCGGCAGCGTCACCCGCCAGAAGGTCTGCCAGGCGTTGGCGCCAAGCGTCTCCGCCGCCTGCTCCTGTTCGGTGCCGATCTCCTGCAGCACCGGCACCGTCTCGCGCACGACGAATGGCAGCGAGACGAAGATGCTGGCGAGGACCATCCCCGGAACCGAGAAGAGGACCTTGATCCCGGCTTCGGCCAGCCCCGGTTCGAACCAGCCACTCTTGCCGTAGAGGAGGAAGAGCGAGAGGCCGATGACCACCGGCGAGATCGCGAAGGGGAGGTTGATCGCCGCATCGATCAGAGCGCTGCCGCGACCCCGGTGGCGGACCAGCAGCAACGCGCAGCCGACGCCGAAGATCGTGTTCAGCGGCACCGCGATCACCACCATCAGCAGGGTCAGCTTCAGCGCGTGCAGCCCGTCGGCGGAGGTGATCGCTTCGAACGGCGGCGCGATCCCCGATTCGAAGGTCTTGTAGAAGATGAAGATCAGCGGCACGAGCAGCAGCAGCGCGACGTAGCCGAGGCCGAGGACCCGCAGGCCCCAGCGGCTGGAAGCCCTAGCCCCGCTCATCGGAGCCCTCCTTGGGTGTCAGGGCAAGCTCGCCGCTCAGCGGCATCTCGGTAAGGCCGTCGCCTCCCGAGCGTTCGTGCCTGCTGCTCCAGCGCTGGATCAGGCTGACCACGACCAGGCAGGCGAGCGAGGCCGCCAGCAGGACGACCGAGACCGCGGCGGCCCCGGTTTCGTTGCCGTTCTCGATCAGCTGCCGGATATAGACGGAGGAGACCTGCGTTTCCGGCAGGCCGCCGGCGAAGAGCAGGACCGAGCCGAACTCGCCCAGCGCCCGCGCGAAGGCGAGCGCCACGCCGGCGCCGAGGCCCGGCAGCAGGTTGGGGAAGATGATGCGACGGAAGACCGTGAAGCCGCCGGCGCCGAGCGAGGCGGCCGCCTCCTCCATCTCACGGTCCATCTCGATCAGCAGCGGCTGCACCGCGCGGACCACGAAGGGCAGGGTGACGAAGAGCAGCGCCACGACGACCGCCGCCCGGGTGCCGGCGATGTGCACCCCGAAGGGACTCTTGTCGCCCCAGAGCTCGATCAAGATCAGGCTGGCGACGATCGTCGGCAGCGCGAAGGGGAGGTCGATGACGGCGTTGATCACCGCCTTGCCGGGGAACTGGTCGCGGACCAACAGCCAGGCGAGGACCGTGCCGAAGAAGGCGTTGACGATGACGACGATCAGCGAAGCGACAATCGTCAGCTCGAGCGACTTGACCGACTGCGGCAGGGTGACCTGTTCCCAGAAGGTGCTGAGGCCGCGACTCAGCGATTGATCGGCCAGCGCCGCCAGCGGCAGCAGCACGATGACGCTCAGGTAGAGGACGACCAGCCCGCGCCCGAGACCCACCCCGGGCAGGCGGAAGTGCCTGGCCCGGGGCGGTACGGCGACTGAGTCTGCGGTTGCCGGGTGCGCGGACATCAGCCTGAGGTCGAGACCCCGAGTTCACCCTCGATCTTGGCGACCGAGCCGCTTTCTTCGTCGAAGAATTCGTCGTTGACCTTGCCCCAGCCGCCGAACTTGCTGACCTTGAAAAGGTCCTTCGGCGTGGGGAACTGCTTCGCATTGACGAGCTTCGGGTTGACCGGCCGGTAGCCGTTTTCGGCCCACAGTTCCTGGCCTTCGTTCGACCAGAGGAATTCGAGGAAGTCTTCCGCGGCCGGCTCCGGAGCTTCTTCGGTGACGGCGATCGGCGTTTCGATCTGCAACGTCGAGGGCGGGATCACGTATTCGACGTCTTCGCCTTCCTTTTCGGCCTTGATCGCTTCGTTCTCGTAGGTGAGCAGGACGTTGCCCTGTCCCTGGCTGAAGGCCGAGAAGGCGTCGCGGCCGCTACCCGGCTGGGCGACCGTCTTTTCGAGCACGGTCTTGACCGCTTCCAGCGCCTGTTCGGGGGACTTGCCTTCTTCCAGGGCGCTGCCGTAGATCGCCATGATGTTCCAGCGAGCCGAGCCGGAGCTGAAGGGGTTGGGAGTAACGACTTCGGCTTCTTCGTTGGTCTCCAGGTCCTTGAAGGATTCGATCCCGAGCGGGTTGCCCTTTTCAACCAGGATCACGACCAGCGAGTCGGTGGCGATGCCGCCATAGGGCTGTTCTTCCCAGTCCTTGGAGACGAGTTCGCCTTCTTCGACCAGCCGTTCCATGTCGCCCGCCTGGGAGAAGTGGACGATCGAAGCCGGCTGGCCGGCGACGACTGCACGGCTCTGGTCACCGGAGGCGCCGAAGGAGTTGCTGAAGCTGACTCCCTTCCCTGCTGAGGTCTTCTGGAACGCCGGCTCGAGAACTTCCTGGTAGACCGATTCAGGGGTCGAGTAGCCGACCACGTCGAGCTTGCCGCCGCCGTCCGAGGAGGCGCTGCTGTCGCTGCTGCCCCCGCACCCGGCCACGACGACCGCCAGTGCAAGCAACGCGGCCAGGAGGGCCGCGATGACGCCGCGCCGCCGGGTTACCTTGCGAGCGTTCCGCATAGAAAGGAATCCTTTCTTTCTTTACTGATTTAGTTTTCTGACTGACTTAGTCTTAAAGAAGGCGGCAGCGTAGCACGATGTCGATCAGCAAAGTCGAAAAGCTGCCTCGCTCTGCCGGGCGCGCGCCTCGCCTCGCACCCCTCCCGCCCGCCGTTCCGGTGCGACTTATGGACCCCTGGGGTCCATAAGTCGCACCGGAACGGCGGGGTCAGGCGGCGACTACGGTGCGGTCCTCGGGGCCCGGGCGGAGGATCAGCACCTCGGCCGGAGCCTTCTCCAGCAGCCAGACGAGGTCGTCGCCGGAGAGTCCGGCGGCGCCGGTGGCGGTGGCCGAGACGACCACCCGGTCAAAGCTCTCCTGCCCCAACAGGCGCTTGAGGGCGTGGCGGTAGCTGCGACCGCGCTCGATGCGGGCGTCGACCGGAACGCCCTGGCCGGTGGCGCGCTGTTCGATCGCCTCCAGCATTGGCATCGCCTTCGTCGCCTCGGCCGGGATCGCGCAGTCGAGCGGCAGCTGCTTGGGCACGGTGGCGAGGTAGGCGGGCATCAGCGTCGCGTCCTCGGCACGGGCGAGACGGAGGGCGGCATCAAGGGCGCGGCGGGAGATCTCGGTGCCGGTGAAGGGCAGCAGGATCTGGTGCACTTGCTGCGGCCGCTCCGAGCGCTTGCCGCGCCAGCGCGAGCTGGCAATCAGGTAGCCGCCGAGCAGCCCGAGCAGCAGCGCCAACCCAACGAGGAAGTGCTCAATCATCCAGCCTCCCCCCGTCGCTGCGGTGGGCGATGATCCGTACGTCGACCCCGGCGGGCGTCGCCTTCATCAGCCTCTGTGGCAGCGGTTCGCGCAGGCGGCCGAGGCCCCCCTGCGGCGCCGACTCGCCCACCATCAGGTAGGTGATGCCGCGCTCACGCACGACCCGCGCCGACGCGGCGACGAGGTCGTCGTGCTCCTCGATCAGCAGGGTCGCGCCAAGCACCGAGGCGAGCTGGCGCAGCGCGGTCACCTGCCTCTCCTCCTCTCCCACGATCGGCTTGCCGGGTGGCTTCACCCAGAGCAGGTCGAGGTCGGTGCCGAGCCGCTGCGCCGAGCGCCAGGCGCGGCGCACGAGGCGCTGCGAGCTGGGCTGGGGTCGCACCAGCGCCAGGATGCGCTCGCCGACGGCCTTCGGCACCTCGGCCGCGACCCGCTCCTCTCGCGTGCCCAACGGCTCGTCGACGTGCAGCGTCAGCCGCTTGGACTCGACGTCCTCGGCCACCTGACGCAAGCTCACCTCGCGCAGCGCCGCCAGGTTCTCGACCCGGAAGAAGTTGTTCAATGCCGCGTCGATGCTCTCGCCGGGGTAGACCTTGCCGGCGCGCAGACGGGCGACCAGGGCCTCAGGCGTGAGGTCGATCAGCACCACCTCGTCGGCGCTGCCGAGCACCGAGTCCGGCACCGTCTCGCGCACGCGCACCCCGGTCAGCTCGGCGACCCGGTCGTTGAGCGACTCGAGGTGCTGGACGTTGACGGTGGAGAAGACGTCGATCCCGGCGGCCAGCACGTCGGCGATGTCCTCGTAGCGCTTGTCGTGCTCGAGCCCGGGCGGGTTGCTGTGGGCGAGCTCGTCGATCAGCGCCAGCTCGGGCCCGCGGGCAAGCAGCCCCGGCAGGTCCATCTCCTCGACCTCCACGTCGCGGTAGGGAACCTTGCGACGGGGCACGACCTCCAGGCCGCGCGCCTGATCGCTCGTCTCCTGCCGTTTGTGCGGCTCCAGGTAGCCGATGACCAGGTCGCGTCCCGCAGCGGCCTCGGCCTGGCCCTCCTGCAGCATCCGGTAGGTCTTCCCCACCCCAGCCGCCATGCCGAGGAAGATCTTGTAGTGGCCGCGGTTCATGCCGCCGCCCCTCAGTCCTCCGCCTCGGCGGCCACCGCTAGACCCCCAGCAGGTTGTGGACGACGAGGTCGATCAGCTTGATCCCGATGAAGGGCGCGATCAGGCCGCCGAGGCCGTAGATCAGCATGTTGCGGCGCAGCAGCGCCGAGGCGCCAATCGGCCGGTAGCGGACGCCGCGCAGCGAGAGCGGGATCAGCAACGGGATGATCAGCGCGTTGAAGATCACCGCTGAGAGGATCGCCGATTCGGGCGTGCCCAGCGACATCACGTTGAGCGCGTCGAGCGGCCCCTTTTCGCCCGCCAGAGCGTAGGTCGTGGCGAACATCGCGGGCAGGATCGCGAAGTACTTGGCGACGTCGTTGGCGATCGAGAAGGTGGTCAGCGCGCCGCGGGTTATCAGCAGCTGCTTGCCGACCTCGACGATCTCGATCAGCTTCGTCGGATTGGAGTCGAGGTCGACCATGTTGCCGGCCTCCCGCGCCGCCTGGGTACCGGTGTTCATCGCCACGCCGACGTCGGCCTGGGCCAGCGCCGGCGCGTCGTTGGTGCCGTCGCCGGTCATCGCGATCAGACGGCCGTCGGCCTGCTGCTCGCGGATCAGCTCGAGCTTGCGCTCCGGCGTCGCTTCGGCGAGGAAGTCGTCGACGCCGGCCTCCTCGGCGATCTTCGCCGCGGTCAGCTTGTTGTCGCCGGTGACCATGATCGTGCGGATGCCCATCGCCCGCAGCTGGTCGAAGCGAGCGCTCATCCCCTCCTTGATCACGTCCTTGAGGTAGACGACGCCGAGCACCCGCTCGTTGCGGGCGACGGCCAGCGGCGTGCCGCCCTCGCGACCGATCCGGTCGAGCTCACCGCGCAGCTCCGCCGGCGTCCTCCCTCCCTCGTCCGCCACCCAGGACTCGATCGCGTCGCCCGCTCCCTTGCGCAGGCGGGTGCCGTTGTAGTCGACGCCGCTCATCCGGGTTTCGGCGCTGAAGGGGACGAAGGCCGGCTCGTGCCCGTCGAACTCGTGCTCGCGGATTCCGTAGCTCTTGGCGAGGACGACGATCGAGCGGCCCTCGGGCGTCTCGTCGGCGAGCGACGAGAGCTGGGCGGCCTCGGCCAGGTCGTGCCCCTCCACCCCCGGGGCGGGGATGAACTCGACGGCCTCGCGGTTGCCGAGGGTGATCGTGCCGGTCTTGTCGAGCAGCAGCAGGTCGCAGTCGCCCGAGGCCTCGACCGCGCGGCCCGAGAGGGCGAGGACGTTGCGGCGCACGAGCCGATCCATGCCGGCGATCCCGATCGCCGAGAGCAGCGCCCCGATCGTGGTCGGGATCAGCGCCACCAGCAGCGCGATCAGGGTCGTCTCGGAGAGCTCGGTGCCGGCGAAGAGCGCGAACGGCCGCAGCGAGACGACGACGATCACGAAGACCAGGGTGAGGCCGGCGAGCAGGATCCCGAGCGCCACCTCGTTCGGGGTCTTCTTGCGTTCGGCCCCCTCGACCAGGTTGATCATCCGGTCGAGGAACGATTTGCCCGGCTCCTGGGTGATCTCGACCACGATCCGGTCGGAGAGCACCTTGGTGCCGCCGGTGACCGCCGAGCGGTCGCCACCCGCCTCGCGGATCACCGGCGCCGACTCGCCGGTGATCGCCGACTCGTCGACCGAGGCGATGCCCTCGATCACGGTGCCGTCACCGGGGATCGCTTCCCCCGCCTCGACCACGACGACGTCGCCACGGAGGAGCTCGGCGGCCGGCTTCTCGCCGCCGTCGCGCAGGCGGGCGACGGTCTCGGTGCGCATCGCCCGCAGGCTGGCGGCCTGCGCGCGGCCCCGGCCCTCGGCCAGCGCCTCGGCCAGGTTGGCAAAGACGACCGTCAGCCAGAGCCAGACGGTGATGCTGAAGGTGAACCAGGAGGGCTCGTGGCCGCCGCCGAGCGGCCGGCCGCCGAAGAGCTGGATCAGCCAGGCGACGGCGGTGATCGCGGCGCCGATCTCGACCACGAACATCACCGGGTTGCGCGCCTGCACGCGGGGGTCGAGCTTGCGCAGCGACTCGAGCAGAGCCGGACGGACGATCTCCGGATCGAAGAGTGAACGGGGTTGGCTCTCGGTCATCGGAGGCGCCTTCCTCTCCCCGCGCGGAGCGGCGCCTCTTCTTCGAGCGCGATGTTGAGCTGCAGCACGTTCACCCCGGGCTCACCCAGGACACCCAGGCTGCGGCCGTCCGTGTGCCGGGAGACCAGCTCTTCGACCCGCGCCAGCGGCAGGTCCCGCACCGCAGCGATCCGATGGGCCTGGATCCGCGCGTTCGCCTCCGAGATCTGGGGATCGACACCGGAGGCAGAGTGGGTGACGGCATCGACCGGCACTCGATCCCTGGTCAGCGACCGGTCGTAGGGCCTCTCCAGCTTCAGGTAGGCGGCGAGGTTTTCGCGCACCTCTTCGCGTCCTTCAACGCTGTTGGGGCCGACGTTGGCGAAGTAGGTGACGTCGGGCGCGTAGCCGGTCGCCGAGGGGCGCGGCTGGAAGTAGGCACGCCCCCTGAATTCCTGGCCGATCAGGCTCGAGCCGACGACCCTGCCGTCGAAGCTCACCTTCGAGCCGTTCGCACTGCCGGGGAAGGCGACCTGGGCGATGCCGGTCACCGCCAACGGGTAGACGAGCCCGAGGACGACGGTGAGCAGCACGACCGCGATCACCGAGGTGAGCAGGTCGCGCTTCATCGACACACCACCGCTTCGCCGGTGCTCCGGTCGCGAAGAGTCAGATATGCACGCTCTCTACGCATCGGCTCAGAAGAGCCTCGTGGTCAGGCTCTGCACGACCGGTCCGAGCAGGATCGCGGGGAAGAAGGTGAGCGCGCCGACCAGGACGACGACGCCGACCAGGAGGAAGACGAAGGTCGGGTTGTCGGTGCGCATCGTCCCCAGCCCCGCCGGCGAGACCTTCTTCTTGGCCAAGGCGCCGGCGACGGCGAGGACGAAGAGGATCGGCGCGAAGCGCGCGCCGATCAGGACGAGGCCGCCGAGCAGGTTGGCGAAGCTGATCCCGTAGGAGCCGACGTTGCCGGGCGGGTGCGGCTGGACGAAGCCGGTGTAGCCGGCCCAGGCGGAGCCGTTGTTGTTGGCCTGCGAGAGGTAGGCGTAGAGCGTCTCCGAGAATCCCTGCGGGTTGACGCCGGCGTAGAGCGAGCGTTTGCCCAGCGTCGTCGCCGAGGCAACCCCGGAGGAGAGCAGCACCGCAAGCGGCGTGAAGAGCACGCCGAGCGAGACCAGCTTGATCTCACGCGCCTGGATCTTCTTGCCGAGGTACTCGGGCGTGCGGCCGACCATCAGGCCGCCGATGAAGACGGCGAGCAGGACGTAGAGCAGCATCGTGTAGAGGCCGGCGCCGACTCCGCCGAAGACGACCTCGCTGAAGCTGAGGTTGGCAAAGGGCACGACCCCGCCCAGCCCAGTCAGCGACTCGAAGGCGGCGTTGACCGCGCCGCAGGAGGTGACCGTCGTCACCGCCGTCCAGAGCGAGGAGTCGGCGATGCCGAAGCGCTGCTCCTTGCCCTCCAGGTTGCCGCCGGTCGAGCCGGCGAAGGCGTGCGTGTGCAGGCCCGCCAGGTGCTGGGCCGGGGTGCCGTGCTGCTCGGCCATGTAGACGACGACCACGCCGCCGACGAAGAGCGCAAACATGGCGGCGAAGATCGCCCAGCCTTGGCGCTGGCTGCCGACCATGCGGCCGTAGGTATAGGTGAGCCCCGCCGGGATGACGAGGATCAGCAGCATCTCGACGAAGTTGGTCAGGCCGTTGGGGTTCTCGAACGGCATCGCCGAGTTGACGTTGAAGAAGCCGCCGCCGTTGGTGCCGAGCTCCTTGATCACCTCCTGCGAGGCGACCGGGCCCTGGGCGAGCGTCTGCGTGCCGCCGGTGAGCGTGTGGATCACCGTGTAGCTGCCGAGGTTCTGGATCACGCCCTGGGAGACGAGGAAGAGCGCGCCGACGATCGAGACCGGCAGCAGCACGTAGAGC
The DNA here is from genome assembly GCA_964591825.1 of uncultured Conexibacteraceae bacterium. Classification (GTDB taxonomy): domain Bacteria; phylum Actinomycetota; class Thermoleophilia; order Solirubrobacterales; family 70-9; genus VRUE01. Next base: position 349 of record CAZQET010000176.1, on the reverse strand, counting down.
AGGGTCCGGATCAGATCGCCCCAGAAATTTCCGATCTCGCGCCCGCTGCGAGCGACGAGGCCGCGGATCAGGGCGACGACCACCGCGATGCCGACCGCGGCGGAGACGAAGTTCTGCACCGCCAGCCCGGCCATCTGGGCGAAGTAGGTGAGCGTCGTCTCGCCGCCGTAGTACTGCCAGTTGGTGTTGGTGATGAAGGAGGAGGTGGTGTTGAAGCTCAGATCCCAGGGGCCGGAGTGAAAGCCCTGTGGGTTGAAGGGCTGGATCCCCTGTGTGCGGAGGATCAGGTACAGGGCGATCCAGAAGAGCAGCGAGAAGACGATCAGGCTGCGCGCGTAGGCCTTCCAGT
>CAZQET010000175.1:0-6102 GCA_964591825.1 uncultured Conexibacteraceae bacterium | reverse complement strand
CGCCTACGGCGGACGGCCGGACGGGCCGCGGCCCAACCCGGCCGTGGACGGCGATGCGGAGCTGGGGGTCGAGCCCGAGGTCGCCGAAGAGGTGGAGGAGCGATGACGGCGCTGCGCATGCGCGAGGCCCTGCGCGATGCGATGGCCGAGGAGATGCGTCGCGACGAGGCGGTGCTGGTGATCGGCGAGGACGTCGGCGTCTTCCAGGGCGCCTTCAAGGTGACCGAGGGCCTGCTCGAGGAGTTCGGCGAGCGCCGCGTGCGCGACACGCCGATCTCCGAGAACACGATCGTCGGAGCCGGGGTCGGCGCGGCGATGGGTGGGCTGCGGCCGGTGGTCGAGCTGATGACGGTCAACTTCTCACTGCTGGCGCTCGACCAGATCGTCAACCACGCCGCCGCGATCCCCTACATGTTCAACGGCCAGGCGCGCGTGCCGATGGTCGTGCGAATGCCGGGCGGCGGCGGCCATCAGCTCGGCCCCACCCACTCGCACAGCTTCGAGGCGCTCTTCCTGCAGGTGCCGGGCCTGCTCGTCGCCTGCCCGTCGACGCCGGCCGACGGCAAGGCGCTGCTGAAGGCGGCGATCCGCGACGACAACCCGGTGATCTTCATCGAGCACGAGAGCCTCTACGGGGCGCGCGGCGAGGTGCCCGACGGGGACGGCGAGGTGCTGCGCTTCGGCGAGGCGGCGGTGCGGCGCGAGGGCGGCGACGTGACGATCATCGGCATCCTCAAGATGGCCCACGTGGCCGAGGACGCGGCGCGGGCGCTGGCCAACGAGCACGGAGTCGAGGCCGAGGTGATCGATCCGCGCACGCTGCGCCCGCTGGACCTCGACACGATCCTCGAGTCGGTGCGCAAGACCAACCGCGCGGTCGTCGTCGAGGAGGGCTGGCCACATGGCGGCGTCGGCGCCAACCTGGCGACGCTGATCACCGAGCAGGCCTTCGACCACCTCGACGCGCCGGTGCAACGGGTCACCGGGGCGGATGTGCACATGCCCTACTCGCGACGACTCGAGCAGGCCGCGATTCCCCACGAGGAGCACGTGGTGAAGGCGGCACTTGCGGCACTCGAGGGTTCAATCTGATGGCGAACGTCGTAATGCCGAGATTGTCCGACTCGATGGAGGAGGGCACCATTCTCCAGTGGCTGAAGCAGCCGGGCGAGGACGTCGCAGTGGGTGATGAGCTTGTGGAGATTGAGACCGACAAGGCGAACATGGCCTACGAATCCGACGTGGCCGGGAAGCTGAGTGAGATCCTCGTGCAAGAGGGCGAGACGGTCGTGATTGGCACTCCAATTGCAAAGGTTGACGGCGCAGGGACCACGGCCTCGACCGCGGGTCCTGTCGCCGCAGAGGACCCCCCACCCCCTCCGGTATCTAAAGCTTCCTCGGGGGTGGGCTCCCCTACGGCGCCACCCGCGGAAGAGACCGCGATCAATGCGCCACCAGCTTCCAACGGCGATGCGCGTCCGCATGCGTCACCGATAGCTCGCAGGCTCGCCAAGGAGCAGAAGCTCGACCTCTCGCAGCTCACGGGGTCCGGTCCCGGCGGGCGAATCGTCAAGGCGGACGTGGAACGAGCGGCTTCGTCTGCGGGTGGCACTGCAGGGGGTACCGCCCCTGAGGACGCTTCAGCGACCGGAGGGGGCGGTGGGTCCCCTGCAGTGACAGGACCCGCAGCCGATGCGGTGGGTCCCTCGTCAACAGCGGCTGGTCCCGAGACGGCCAAGGGCACGGTCAGCTACGAAGAGCCATCCAAGCTTCAGTCGGTGGTGGCCCGTCGCATGGCGGAGTCGAAGGCGACTGCGCCGCACTTCTATCTGGAGGCGGAGGTCGACATGAGCCGGCTGGTTGAAGCGCGGGCGCAGATCAAGGCCGGTGCGACGGAGGGAGCCGTGGTTCCTTCGTTCAACGACATGGTGGTCAAGGCCTGTGCGCTGGCACTGCGCGAGCACCCGAGGGCGAACGGGGCGTACCGGGACGGGCGCTTCGAGCTCTACTCGCGGGTGAACGTTGGCGTCGCGGTGGCGGCACGTGACGCGCTGGTCGTCCCCACCGTCTTCGACGCGGACGAGAAGAGCCTGCGCCAGATCGCGACCGAGACGCGGCGGCTGGCGGAGCGCGTGCGCAGCGCGGAGATCACGCCGCCGGAGCTCTCGGGCGCCACCTTCACGATCTCCAACCTCGGCATGCTCGGCATCGACAGCTTTGCCGCCGTGATCAACCCGCCGCAGGCGGCGATCCTCGCCGTCGGCGCGATCACGGAGCGTCCGATCATCCGTAACGGCGAGGTGACGACCGCGCACCTGATGCGAATCAACCTCGCCTGCGACCACCGCATCCTCTACGGCGCTCCCGCCGCCGAATTCCTCGCCCGGATCAGGTTACTGCTCGAAGAGCCCCTCGCCCTCGCGCTCTAACACCGTCATTCCCGTATTCGCCGTCGTATAGATGGCGAATACGGGAATGGATGACTCGGCAAGCGCTCAGCAGGTCTTCTTGGCGCCCGTGACCGCATTCCAGGCGCGGCCGAACGAGAAGTCGGCGGAGACGCGGAGGATGCCGGGGTGGGCGGCGCGGGCGATCGTCCACTCGCCGTGGCGGAGCAGGCAGCCGGCGCCGCGGTCGATCGACCAGTAGGGGGTGAAGTTGACGCGGACGAGGAAGTCGCCGGGGCGGGTGACGTCGAGGCCGAAGCCCTGGCGCCCGACCCACAGGGTGCGGGCGGCCGCCGCCCCCAGCGGCTCGACCAGGGGGGCCGGATGATCGACGGCGTAGATGCGCCAGTGGCGCGAGCTCCAGCGCAGGTCGAGGTATGGCGGAGCGCTGAGGATCAGGCGGCGCTCGGCAACCGAGGAGTAGTCGAGCGGAGCGTCGGGGAGAGCAACGTAGGAGATCGCGTTGCGGTGCAGCCAATCGCGATAGGCGCCGGACGTGAGCTGGCCGGGTTCGTCGTAGAAGACGTCGTCGCGGGTCGTGTCGAGCTGGCGCAGCCAGCCGCGCGCGAGCTCGAACTGGCCGGCCATGTAGGCCGCCTCCCAGTGATTCTCAGTGGGCGGCACCTCGACCCGCACGCCGCTGCCCGCATGCGCGTGCAGCCAGTGCACGGCCGGCTGGAAGTAGCTGCGGGAAGTGGATGGGTCGCCGACGCTGCGAGCGATCTGGCTGACGCTCGCGGTCACCTGCCAGTAGAGCCCACCGGCCATGGTGATCGCCAGCACCAGGGTCGAGAAGGCGCCGAGCCGGGGGCGGCGCGCCAGGACCACCGCCGCCAGCACCGGCCCGCCGAAGAGAGCGCCGAGGCGAACCGCGTTGCCGCCCATCGGATTGGGCGCCAGCAGGAGGACGGTCGCCGCCAGCACGTAGCTGACTAGCACCCAGCGCAGCTGTCGTTCCGCATCGCCGAGCGAGCGGGTGACGATCAGCGCGCCGGCGCACCAGAGTGGGATCGCCACGTAGGAGGAGAACGCGAACGGGAACTGGCCCGATTCCGGGAAGGCAAGGTTGGGGAGCAGGATCAGGGCAAGGGTGAGGGCGGCGACCGAGAGCGCCTGGCCGCGGGTCCTGTCACAGGGGGTGGGGGGGCACTGCGGGCAGTCCACGGGCTGTCCTCGACCCCCCCACCCCCTGCGCCACCCGCGGAAGGCGCCGCTCGGATCGACGTCCGCAACCACAGCCGCGATCAGCACTCCGGCCAGGAAGGCCGCTGCGACTGGGCTGGAGAGTGCGCAAACGCCAGAGGCGGCCAAGGCGAGCTTGGCGCGACGGAGCTGCAGGCAACGGAGGGTCGCGAGGCCGAAGGCGACGCCCAGGGCGAAGGTGAGCTGGCCGTCGGCCAGGAGGGTGACGACGCCGGCGGCGAACCAGAGGGTGGCCCAGCGGGCGGGCTCACCCCAGCGGTCGCGAACGAGGCGGTCGAAGAGGTAGGAGGAGGCCACGATCGAAAGGGTCCCGACCACCTGCGGCCCGAGCAGTGAGGCGAGCGGCGGGAAGAGGAAGCTGTAGGTGAGGGTGTAGTGGCCGCCGTACCAGCTGCCGTTCCAGATCGCCAGGCCGGCGTGCTGGAAGAGCTCGGTGCGGAAGACCTGCGCCGCGAGATCGCCGACCTGCGGGTTCCATGCCAGCATCGCCAGGGCGAGCAGGGAGCTGAGTGCGACGGCGGGAAGCCAGTCTGGTCGGAGGGCCTTCGACTGGACCATTGGGTTGGGAAGGAAGGATAAGCGGGGCGCCGTGCAACGATTTCAACGATGAGTGAAGAAGTCCTCGTCGTCCGCTGCGGCCTCGTCCCCTACGACGAGGCCCTGGTGGCGCAGCGCTGGCTGCGCGACGCGCGCGAGGACGGCTCGCTGCCCGACGTGTTGCTGCTGCTCGAGCACCCGCCCGTCTACACCCGCGGCCGCCGCTCCGAGGACGCCGAGCTGCCGATGGCGACCGAGTGGTACGCGATGCAGGGGATCGAGGTGCGCGACACCGATCGCGGCGGCCGCGTCACCTACCACGGGCCTGGGCAGCTCGTCGCCTACCCGATCGTCGACCTGCGTCCCTACGGCGACGACGTGCACGAGTACGTGCGGCGCCTGGAGCGGGTGGCGATCTCGGCGCTCGCCGAGCACGACGTCGCGGCGCGGACGATCGAGGGACTGACCGGGGTCTGGACCGAGGGGGCGCCTCCCGGCTCCACAGCGCGCCATCCTGAGAACGTGGAGAAAGCCGACGGCCTCGGGCCGGTGCCGCGCGAGGCGCGAAAGATCGGCTCGATCGGCGTGCACGTCAGCCGCGGCGTCACCACACACGGACTCTCGATCAACGTCAACAACGACCTGCAGCCCTTCGAGTGGATCGTTCCCTGCGGGATCGAGGGCTGCCTGCCCAGCTCGCTCGCTCGCGAGCTCGGGTCCGAGCAGGACCTCGACGCCTTCGCCGCGACCGTCGTCGAGTGCTACGCGGCCGTCTACGAGCGGACGCCCAGGGAGGCGACGCCAGCCGAGCTCGGGCTCGACAGCGCTAGGCTCGGCGTCGCATGAGCGAGACCGGCACCGCAGACCCATCAGTCCCAACCAATGCGACGGAGCGGGTCCACGTCACCCGTTCCCGCGCCAAGCCGGGCGGAACGGCAGCCGAGAGCGAAGGCGCCGTCCCCTTCCGCCGTGCCCGCAAGCCGCCCTGGCTGAAGGTGCCGGCGCCGGGGGGGCCCAACTACCGGCGGCTGAAGTCGACGATCGGCAGCGACAACCTGCACACGGTCTGCGAGGAGGCCAACTGCCCCAACGTCGGCGAGTGCTGGGAGCGCGGCACGGCGACCTTCATGATCCTCGGCGACGTCTGCACGCGGCGCTGCGGCTTCTGCAACGTGAAGACCGGCGTGCCGACCTGGAACGACCCGCTGGAGCCGCTGCGGGTCGCCAACCAGGTGAAGCGGATGGGGTTGCGCCACGCGGTCGTCACCTCGGTCGACCGCGACGACCTGCCCGACAACGGTGCGAGCGCCTTCGTCGGGGTGATCCGCTCGATCCGCATGCAGGCGCCCGGCTGCAAGGTCGAGATCCTGACCCCCGACTTCCGCGGCCAGGAGATGCCGCTGGCGAAGGTGATCCATGAGCGGCCCGATGTCTTCAACCACAACGTGGAGACGGTGCCGCGGCTCTACCCGGTGGCGCGGCGCGGCTCCAAGTTCCTGCGCTCGGCGCGGGTGCTGAAGATCGCGAAGGAGATCGGCGGCGACGGCGTGGTGACCAAGTCGGGACTGATGGTCGGCCTGGGCGAGAGCTTCGAGGAGATGGTCGAGGCCTTCGGCATCCTGCGCGAGCACCGGGTTCAGGTGCTGACCGTCGGCCAGTACCTGCGCCCGACCGAGAACCACCTGCCCGTGGTGCGCTACTGGCACCCGGAGGAGTTCGAGGCGCTGGAGAAGGCGGCGTACGACCTCGGCTTCGAGTCGGTGGCCTCAGGGCCGCTGGTCCGCAGTTCCTACCACGCCGACCAGAACCTGCCCTGACGACTCAGATAGCCGCGAGCAGTTGGCGGCGGGTCATCTCGCGGGCGAATTCGACGACGTCGTCGACTGCGCGGCTCTCATCGATCTCGAAGCGGCCG
>CAZQET010000174.1:0-13958 GCA_964591825.1 uncultured Conexibacteraceae bacterium | reverse complement strand
CTCGCCCTGGTCGACGTCGGCGCCGCCGGGCCGGCCGCGCAGCGCCGCTTTCGCGCCGCGCTGCAGCGCCTCACCCCGTTCTTCGACGAGGGGCGCGACTACGCGCCGAGCGGCCGCAGCCTGCCCGCCAACACCTCACGGATGGCGATCGGCGCAGTCGCCGGGTTGATCGCCGACGAGCTGGCTGAGGAACGCGCGGAGAATCTGCCGGATTTGCTTTCGGACGTGCTATTTGCCACGCTGGTCCCATATATCGGCCCAGCGGCGGCTGCCAGGGAGGTGGGCGAAAAGAGTAGATAAACGCTTACGTACACCGAGCCGCTATGATGAGGGTACTCCAGAGTTTTCAAGCTACCTGGGACGGGCTGATGGCATCCGAATCGCGGCGTGACCTCATCTTGGCGGCGATGATCCGCGTGGTCGGCCGCAAGGGCTACAAGGAGACCTCGGTCGCCGACGTGATCGACGAGGCGGGCGTCTCGCGCACCACCTTCTACAAACACTTCGAGGACAAGCACGAGTGCTTCCTCGCCGCCTACGAGGTGCTGGTCGAGCAGGTCTACGCCGAGGTTGTCGCCAACTGCAACGGAGCCGAGTCCTGGCTGCAGCGGGTCGAGAACGGCCTGGCGACGATCGTTGAGCTCTTCGCCCTCGAACCGGAGCTGGCCCGCACCGCGATCGTCGAGGTCGCCGCCGCCGGCGCCGAGGCGCGCCAGATGCATTGGGACGCCGTCGCCCGCTTCACCAAGTACCTCGAGGGCGGTCGCGAGCTCTCCGACGGGCGCGAGCTGCCGGAGAACATCTCGCTGATGTCGGCCGGCGCCGTCTCGGGGCTGATCTTCGACGAGCTGCTGGCCGGTCGGGCGGCGCAGCTGCCGGCGATGCTGCCCGATCTGCTCTTCGCGATGCTCGTCCCCTACATCGGTCCCGGCGCGGCGGCCGAGGAGATGCGCCGCGTGGCCGCGGCCGGCTGAGGGTCAGGCGGCGCCCGGGCGCGACCCGATCTCTTCGCGCAGGCGGTGGCGCAGGCGGTGCAGGCGGACCTTGACCGTGCCGTCGGGAACGCCGAGGCGGCGCGCGATCGCCTCCTGCGTGAGGTCCTCTTCGTAGCGCAGCTCGATCAGCTTGCGGTCGCGCTCGCTGAGGCGCTGCAGCGCAGCGTGGACGTCGGCCCGCTCGACCGTGGCGACGATCCCCTCGTCTTCGACGCCCTCCCTGCTCTCGACCGTATCGACCGGTTCGGGCCGCAGCTTTTCGCGCTGGCGGAAGGCCTCGTTGCGGACGATCGTGCCCAGCCACTCGTTGCGGCGGGCGTCGTCGCGCAGGGTGCTGCGGCGGCGCCAGGCACGCAGCACGGCGTCCTGAGCGATGTCCTCAGCCTCGCTGGGGTTGCTGGCGTAGCGATAGGCCATGCGCAGGCAGAAGCGCTGGACCTCCTCCCACTCCCAACCATCGCCGCACCCCGTTTGTTGAATGATCGAAAGGTTGATTGCTCGACCGTACTACTTCTAAAACCAAACGGGTGAAATTTAGTGCTGAAACTTTTTCGATTATCGCTCTGGTCTCCTTGTCATGACGATTTCGACGGCGAGCGAGACCGGGGGCGAGTTCGCGCAACGCACCTACGAGGCGATGGCGCCGGTCTACGACGACTTCACGGCGCACCATGAGTACGACGCCTGGATCCCCGACCTGCTGCGCCTGCTCGAGCGCCACGGCCTGCGCGGCAACCGCCTGCTCGATGTCGCCTGTGGAACGGGCAAGAGCTTCCTCGAGATGCTGCCGCGAGGCTGGCAGGTGACGGCCTGCGACATCTCTTCGGCGATGCTGGAGCGGGCGCGGGCGAAGGTCAACGAGAAGGTGCGCCTGGAGCTCGCCGACATGACCGAGCTGCCGCGCTACGGCGAATTCGACCTGGTCTGGGCGCTCGACGACGCGATCAACTACCTGCTCAGCCGCGAGGAGCTGCAACGGGCCCTGGTGGGGATGCGGGACAACCTGGCACCTGGGGGGCTGCTGCTCTTCGACGTCAACGCCCTGCCCGCCTACCGCACCTTCTTCGCCGCGACCGAGGTGGTCGAGCGGGGCGGGCGCCGACTCGTCTGGCGAGGTCTGGCTGCGCCCGACGTGGCACCCGGGTCGATCTGCGAATCGCGGCTCGAAGTTAAGTCAGGAGAGGGGCACGACGGGGACGATGAGCCGGGCGCTGAAGGGGGTGCGGCGCCCGTGCTCACCCACCGCCAGCGCCACTTCCCCGAAGCGGAGGTGCTGGCCGCACTGGGCGCTGCCGGGCTCGAGTGCCTCGATGTCTACGGCCACGGGCTCGATGGCATCCCGCGCCAGCCGCTCGACGAAGCGACGCACACCAAGGCCATCTACATCGCCCGGGCTCAGCCTGAGGCGGTCCGCAGCCCACGCTGAGCGAGGCTCAGCTGACGGGCGGCGAGCGCCCACTTGCGCTGCAGCCTCGGTTCCACCCCGTGCGTGTCGCAGGCGACGGTCGCCAGGCAGTCGCCCCAGGCATTGGCGGCGTCGATGTAGAGGTTGAAGGCGCGCTCGGCCGGTCCACCGCTGGCGAGCAGGCAAGCGGCCGGCACCCGCTGGGGGCGGATTGCCGCGTAGATGACCCGCGTCGCCCGCACCCCGCCCAGGTAGGCGTCGTAGTCGAGCCCGCGCGCCAACTCGTCGCGCAGGCGCGCCATCGAGCCGACGAAGCCGCCCAGCTGGGCGCGGCACACGCCGGCCCGCACACGAGCGGTGCTCGGCGCGCGGGTGGGGGTCGAGACCGCGTTGCTCGCCTGGGTCGGGCGCTCCGCGGTGGTCGTCCCGCCCCCGCCGCAGGAGCCGAGAATCAGGGCCAGGCCGAGCATGCTGCTGACTGTCGCCGCCCGGCTGAGCCGCATCGGCGTAGTGTAGAAATTCGCTGAATGCCGAGTGCGCGCAAGCTCGCGATCGCCGCGGCGATGCTCGCGTTTGCCCTTTCCGCTCCGGCCGTGCGGGCGGAAGGCAGCGGTGGCGTCCTGGTCGTCGGCGACAGCCTCGAGGAACTCACCTCGCCCTATCTGAAGCGATACCTGCCCGGCATACCGCTGACCGTCAACGCCGTCGGCGGCTCCAACAGCTACCAGATCTACGACCTCTTCCGCGAAAGCTACGAACCCTCGCAGTCGGTGATCGTCTTCGACGCCGGGACCAACGACAACCCGGCCTATCCCCAGATCCTGGCCGGAAACCTGGACAAGGTCGCGGCCACGGTTGGCGACCGCTGCATGGTGGTGCCGACCATCCATGGCTTTACCGTCAACGGCATCGACAACACTGGCAAGAACGAAGCGGTGGCGGCTTTCGCCGCCTCGCGGCCCGGTACGCAGACGCCCAACTGGGCGCGGATCGCCGAAACGCGTCCCGACCTCCTGCAGTCCGACGGCCTGCACCCGACTCCAGCCGGGGCCGATCTGCGGGCGCGGCTGATCGCCCGCGGGGTCAAGGCCTGCCTGGGAATCTCGGCGGCGCGGCGGCGCCAGCCGGCACTAGAGTCCGGGCCGGAACTGCCGCCGGCGCGCAAGCTGGCGCGCCGCGAGGCCGAGGTCGTCGATTCGATCCTCGCCGGGCTCCTGAAGCTCCTGCCGATTCCCCTCCCCGGCGATGCCTGAACCCGTACAGCGCGAGCGCCGCTACATGCCCGGCCTCGACGGCCTGCGCGCGATCGCCGTGCTCGGCGTCCTCCTGTACCACCTCAAATTCGGTTGGGCCGAAGGCGGCCTGCTCGGGGTCGGCGTCTTCTTCACTCTCAGCGGCTACCTGATCACCGACATCCTGCTCAATCAGGTGAACCACTCCGGAATCAGGCTGAAGGCCTTCTGGCTCGCCCGAGCCCGCCGCCTGCTGCCCGGCCTCTTCCTGATGCTGATCGTGGTGATGGCCTGGGTGACCGTGCTCGGCCCCCACCAGCCGAGCGACTTCCGCATGGCCGAGATCAGCGCCGCCGGCTACTTCAACAACTGGTGGTCCATCTTCCACGAAGTCTCCTACTTCGCCCGCTTCGGGCCACCCTCGCCGCTCAACCATCTCTGGTCGCTCTCGGTCGAGGAGCAGTTCTACATCTTCTGGCCCTTCCTGCTGATCGGGATGCTGCACCTGGTGCCGGAAGTGCGGCGCAAGCATGGGCCGCGCCCGCGCCTCGCCGCCACCGCGCTCGGCTTGGCGCTGGCCTCGGCGATGCTGATGGCGGTTCTCTACCACCCCTCGCTGGACCCCTCCCGCGTCTACTACGGCACCGACACGCGGGCGCAGGAGCTGCTGGTCGGCGCGGCGCTGGCGATGATCTGGCCCAGCCGCGGGCTGAGCCAACGGGTGACGCCGCAGGCCCGGCGGACGATCGACGCGGCCGGTCTGCTTGGCCTGATCGTGATCGGCGTGATGTTCTGGCAGTCGAACGAGTTCTCGTCCTTCATCTACCGCGGTGGCTTCGCCCTGCTGGCGATCGGCACGGCGCTCGCGGTCGCCGCCTTCGCCCACCCCGCCTCACGGCTGGGGCCGATCGTCGGCTGCCGGCCGATGCGCTGGATCGGCGAACGCTCCTATGGCATCTACCTCTGGACGCTGCCGATCATCGTCCTCACCTCGCCCCAGGGGGTGCATGGGCCGAGCCTGGTGCGGGCGATCCTGCAGACCGCGGCGATCATGGCCGTCGCCGAGCTCTCCTGGCGCTATGTGGAGAACCCGATTCGCCATGGCGCCCTCGGCGGACTCTGGAAGCAGTGGAAAGCCGGGCGCTGGCGGCAGAGGGTCACGCGCCAAGGCTGGGCGCTGATCGGGGTCGGCTGCCTGGTGGTGGCCTTCGCGATCGCCGGCCTGGCCGGGGTCGGCGCCTCCAGCTCACCGGCGATCGGCGCCGAACCGGTGGCGAAGACCGTCACGGCGAAGGACGTCAAGCGCAGGCCACTGGCAACGATCTGCAAGGGGGTCGTGCACATCGGCGACTCGACCTCCGAGGGTCTCGTCTCCGAAGAATATCTGCCGCGCGACGAGCTGATCGCTGCCCAGTACGCGCGGGTGGGAGCGACGACGGCGCACCTCGAGGTGGCCGGCGCGCGCTCGATCTACGAGAACTTCGAGGGCGAACCCAATGCCCAGGAAGTGGCCGAAGCGTGGAAGAACGAAGGCTTCAAGGGCTGCTGGGTGATCGCGATGGGCACCAACGAGGCGGCCAACGTGGCCGCCGGCTCGAACTTCACCTACGACGATCGGATCGAAAGCATGATGTCGACGATTGGCGATGAACCGGTGCTCTGGGTGAACGTGAAGTCACTCGTGCCGAGTGGCCCCTACGCCGAGTCGAACATGAAGAGCTGGGACAAAGCTCTGCTGGAAGCCTGCGACCGCTACCCGAGCATGCGCATCTACAACTGGGCCGCCGACGTGAAGGACAAATGGTTCATCGAAGACGGCATCCACTTCACCTCCGAAGGCTACGCCGCCCGCGGCCGCCTGATCGCCGACGCCCTCCTCGAAGCCTTTCCCAACACCGAAGAACCGATCAAGATGACCGACAGCAGGGACTGCGTGGTCAGCGGCTGATCCTCAGAAGACCTGGCCGTCGAGAAAGCCGGCGATCAGCACCAGCCAGCCGCCGATCTCGGCGACGATCAGGGTGGCCATGAAGACCTCGAGGCCGCGTCCGGGTCGGCGGAACTGGTTGTCGGTGTCCTGGCGCCAGCCGTGCATCATGTAGCCGGCGACCGCGGCGTAGAAGTAGAAGGCCATCGCCCCGGCCGCGAACAGGTTGACGACCGTGCCCCAGCCACTGAGCTGGACGAAGGTGGCGACCAGCAGCAGGGCGAAGCTGTAGAGCAACGCCGCCCGGTGGGCGATGTCGGTGTACGGATGGGCAAGCCCCTCCTCGGAGGCATCCATCTGCCGGAACTTCATCACCCCGAGCAGCAGTGCCCAGAGAAACATCAGTGCCGATGCCAGCAGCACGGCCTTGGTGTCTCCGCCCAACTCCACGGCCGCCAGCCTAGACTAGGGGCAGAGCCTGCCGCGCACCACTGAGGAGGAACGATGAGCGCCGCCATCTCTGGAGTCGACTTCGCGACGGTCTTCGTCACGGACTATCCAAAGGCCGTCGAGTTCTACGGTACGACGCTGGGCCTCGACCATTCGGTCGACTACGGGAAAATTCCCGGCGGCGAGTTCGAGACCGGCAACCTCACCCTCCAGGTCCTCGACGCCGCGGCGATCGGCCGCGAGTTCGCTCCCAGCACCCACCCAATCGCCTTCCACGTCGACGACGTCGAAGCCAGCCGCTCGGAGCTCGAAGACAAGGGGGTCGATTTCCTCGCCGACACCATCGACAGCGGCGTCTGCCACATGGGCCCCTTCAGCGACCCGGATGGCAACACGCTGATGCTGCACCACCGCTACGCGCCACGGGACTGAGCCGGATCGGAGGGGCGGCGATCGCCTACGACTCGAGGGCTTGCTTGACGGCCTCGACGCCCCGCTCCATCATCTCCTCGGTCGCCGGCGCGGCCTCATCCGGCAGCAGGTCGGCCACCCAGAGGAAGCGCGTGCTGCCGTCGGCGCTCGTCGACACCTCGGCCGCACCATTGTGATGGGAGTAGGGCCCCTCGACGATCGACCAGACCAGCCGCCGGCGCTCGTCATCGAGGGTGACCAGCCGCTCGCGGACGACGGCACCGTTGAAGAAGGTGACGAGCCGGTCCTCGCCGTCCAGCTCCGTGGCGACGACGAAGCCGGGCGCGAGCCGCTCGTGCAGCGCTCCCCAGTCGCGCCCGCCCACGCATCGTCCGGACTTGCCTCGATCGTCCGTTCCACCTGAATCGATGCCACCTTCGCCTCCCTTCGTCGTTGATTCGGTGAAGCATCGCCGGTGTGGCGTCGATCCGCTTGGACATTCGTGCTCATTTGGGAGACTGACCGCGATGCTGAGCACGCGAACCGTCTTCGAGCACGACGGGCTGCGGATCGCCAACATCGCCTGTCGACACGGGCGCGGGCGTGGCGCCACCGAGGAGGCGACGGAGCATGGCGTCGGCTTCGTGCGGCGCGGCTGCTTCGCCCGCAACGCCGAGGGGACGCAGGCGCTGCTCGACCCCTCCTCGATCTTCTTCGTCAACCCGAGTGAGGAGCAGCGCTACGACCATCCGCACACCGGTGGCGACGACTGCACCGCCTTCCTGCTCGACGCCGAGCTGCTCGCCTCGCTCTGGGGCGGCGACCCGCGCCTGCCCACAGGCGTCGCGCACAGTCTGCCCGAGCTTGATCTCGCGCACCGCCTGCTGCTCGCTGACGCCGGGCGCGCCGAAGACGCCGAGGAGGTTTTCGAGAGGGCAATCCTGCTCTTGGCGACGACGCTCGAAGGCAGTAGCCGTCGCCGCGTCCAGGCGGGCCGACCTGGCACCGACCGCGCCGGCCGGCGCCTGATCGAGGACGCGCGCGAGGCGCTCGCCGCCGACCCCAGCCTCTCGCTGCCGACCCTCGCCGCCCGCCTCGCCGTCTCCCCGCACCACCTCAGCCGCACCTTCCGGGCCGCAACCGGCCACACGATCTCTCGCCACCGCATGCGCCTTCGCACCCGAGCCGCCCTCGAGCACCTCTCAGCCGGCGAGCGCAACCTCGCCCGCCTCGCCGCCGACCTCGGCTTCGCCGACCAGGGCCACCTCTGCCGCGTAATCCGCGACGAGACCGGCTCCACCCCGTCGGCTCTACGGGCCACGCTCCATCGAGAGTACGAATCGAGCTAGCTCAGAACTCGGTATCGCAGGTGCGTGACGCCGGCGGACCCGATCGCGCGGAGCTGCTGGAGGCGCACTTGGCCGGTCTTCGCTTCGTCGAAGAGGCGGACGCCGCCGCCAAGCAGGACCGGGGCGACGCTCAGCTGAACTTCATCGAGGAGGCCGGCGCGGAGGAACTGCTGGCTCACCTCGGCGGCGGCCAGCCCGATGCTTCTCTCGCCCGCAACCGCCTGGGCCTGGGCGAGGGCGCTCTCGATGCCCTCGCTTACGAAGGTCCCATCACCGGGATCAACATCGGGCGGCTCGTGGGTGAGGACGAAGAACGGCGCGCCCAGCGGGTGCCTGCCGGCCCAGCCGCCGGCGATCTCGAAGGTTCGCCTGCCGGCGATGATCGCGCCGACCTCGAACCACTCGTCGACCACACCCCTGCTCGCCTCCGGAGGGTTGAAGAACTCTCTCGTGCCCCGCCCCGCCGGGTTCGCTCCCATCCACTCGAAGAGCGCCTCACCGCCGTCCCCCAGCGGGTTGCCGGGACCGTCGTTCGGTCCGGCGATGAAACCGTCCAGTGAGATCGACAGGTCGGCGATCACCTTGCCCATTGGTGTCCTCCATTCATTGGCCGAGTGATTTTCACGTCGCCGTCTTTCGGACCGCAGCAGTGGGCGCTACCGCTCCGCGCAGAGACGCTCGCTGGCGATCCAGTTGTCGCGCCGAGCGGAGCCGCGACGGGCGCGGTTGTCCCCGTCGCAGCCGCCGGGGGGACCGCGTCGGGCGGCCATCGCCAGCCGCCCGGCGACCGTTGAGAGCAGCAGCGGCACCGGGTTGATCGGCGTGTCGTAGTGGCGGACCTCGAAGTGCAGGTGGGGACCGGTCGCGTCTCCAGTCGCACCGACGTATCCAATCCGCGTCCCGCCGACCACGTCCTCGCCGACGTAGGCGGTGATCCTGGACATGTGCCCGTACCAGCTCGTGTACCCGAGGCGATGCTGAATCACGACGAGGTTGCCATAGCCGCCGCCGTTGTACGCGGCGTAGATGACCGTCCCGACGCCGGCAGCGGCGATCGGAGTGCCTTCCGGCTCCGGGAAGTCAACACCCGTGTGGGTGTAGCCGTTGCGCGGGGCGCCGAACGGCGATCCGATCGGCCCCGGGACCGGCCGCAGGAACCGGACCGGGCCGCTGGGCGCTTCTCCGTTGTCGCCGCTCGCTCCGGATCGGAGCGAGCGGATCGTGACCGGCCCCGCGAGGCCGTCGACCCCGACACCGGCCGCTTGCTGTGCACGCACCACCGCCGCCCTGGTCAGCGGGCCGAAGAGGCCGTCTGCCCTGCCGGGGCCATGGCCGGCGCGCTGGAGCAGGAACTGGAGCGCCGCGACGTCCCAGCCCTTGTCGCCGTATCGCATCACCCTGCTCCCGAGCCCAGGCCTACCGCGCCAGCCAAGCGCCCGCCGGGTTTCGGGACCGGCGATCCCGTCGACGTGCAGCCCGCGCCGGTGCTGGAGGGAGCGGATCCCATGGCGAGTGAGCGGCCCCTTGATCCCATCGACGAAGCCGCTGTAGAGGTTCAGGGCCTGCAGCGCCGACTGCAAAGCGGCGACTTTCACGGGCGACGCATCGGCGGGCGCAGGTGCGAGGAGCGCAGTCAGGATCAGCGCCAATGCGCCGATTCTGCGAACCAGGCGCATTCATCGATAGTGAGTACATCCCATAAGCAGTTCAAGTAGCGCTGGGCCGCGCAAGAATCCGTGCATCCGGCCCACTAAACGAGTTGCTCCGCCTGAACACCACGGGGCGGTTCCATTGAACCACCCCGTGGCTTGCCACTCGCCCAAGCAGGCAGACTACGCCCGTCCAGATAACGACGTAAATCTAGCTCGGTACCTCCGCCGACCTAATGATTCACCGTCAGCGGATAGGTCGCTTCTCCCACCGTTGCGTGGATCGCCGCGGTTCCTTCAAGCCCACCATGAAATCCTCCAGTTTCCAGGTTGGTGCTGGCGGCGGTGAATTCGAGCGCAGAGGTGGATGGCTGCGCAATTCCAGTGAAGTATCCAGTGACGGTATGGCCGCCGTTGAAGATTCCGCAGTTGGTCAGGTCATAGGAGGTTAGCGCCGTTCCGGAGGCCGCTGAAAATTTCACTGCCGGTTTACCTTCGAATTCGGTGGCTTCGCCGTTGAGATCCACAAAGGTAACCGGATTCGAGATGCCGCAACCCGCCGGTTTGTTAACCGTGCATCCACTCAAAGTGAAGTTTTTGTCAGCTCCAGATTGAGCGAACGTTCCACTGCCGAGGGCGTGGTTTTCGATGGTTCCTTCTAGACTGAGCGAAGAGCAGGTTACGTTTGCGGTGACCCCGAAAAGCGGCAGGTTCAGTGTAATGTTGCCGCTATTCACCATGGTGAAACGAGTTGGTTCAGTGAGATAGTGCCAGCTGTATTCACCAGTTTTCCGGACAATGGTGCAATTGGAGTCCTGGTAAGTGGTTTCGCCAAGCGTGGTGCCAAGCTCGCACGCGCGCCAGCTCTGAGTAGCCGCCGAGGCCGAGCCGGTGGTGGCGGCTGCGAGCGCCGCAGACACCATGAGCGCGAGCACGAGCGCGCGCAGCGGACTTTTTGAGGACCCTTCTTTGCCTTTCATCGATGCTCCTTTGCTCCCAGAAGATCTGGGTGTCGCATTACCTTTGGCTACGGTTGGTTGGCGCCCCTCGTCTCGTCCCTGCCGCAATTCGCCCGGATCTTCGGCTGCAGCCGGATGGCCTTGCCGTTCTGAGCGACAAAGTGGGCGCTGGCATGCTGCGGATTGACGCAAACGTCTTCTGAGTTTTCGAGCAGGCCGTACTTCATCCCCCCCTTCATCTCGAGGACAAAGCGGCTTACCGGCGCGTCAGGGACGACTTCGAAGGTATTGCGCAGGCCCCCTTGCTTTGTGGTGTCGACCTTGCCGTGCAGGAGGATGCGGATCTGGCCCTTCAGGTCGGCCACCAGGTCGGGCAGCTTGTGTCCGTAGCCAACGCCCAGATAGACCGGGCCTTCCAGCGGCTCGCCCAGCAGCGGGGTCCACGCCTTGGCTCGACCGTAGATCGAGCTCTTCGGACAGGCGCTCGAGTGCAACTCCGCCTGTGTGCAGACCTTGTTGAGGTTGCCCTGGTCGAGCAGCTCAGCGGAAGGCAACCCGACCTGGGCGCGGGCGATATTGGCGTAGGCGCCTCTCCTCGGATAGGTGACTACCGCTTTCAGCGCCGGGTGTCCGGCCCGCTTAGTGGAACCCTTGACGCTGAGCGCCAGCCTCGGCGCGAAGCCAAGGCCCGCGCAGCCGCCGACCTGAAAATGCTGTGCGAGTGGTGCGCCCGTAGGGATTGGCGAAACGGCTTCACCCAGCACCGCCATCGCTTTGCAGGAGGTCGGATTGAGCGTAAACCGCGGATGGTTGACCTTCACTGCAAGTGAGCGAAGCTCGAGCGGTATCCCGTGCAGGATTGCCGGGATCGGGTCGCTCCTGACAGTGATCCGTGCGGTTTCTTCATTGACGTAAAGCGCCGAGCGAACGACCACAGTGCCAAGGTCGAAAGGACCGGCGACGGCCGGAGTGACGATTGCCAGGCTGAGCGGAGCCCCTTTGTAGGGGCCGGCCAGGTATGCGTGGCCCTGAACGTGCAGAGGAGCGCCCGAGCCGGCGCCGACATCGACCAAACCCAGCTCGGAGCTCGCCGGGCAAGAAGACCTCGCCTGCTCAAGCTCTCCCTGCCCGAGGCCGTTGCGAGATTCCGCCGCGACGATCTGCGCGTCGGAGCACTCGTTCAGCCCCGCCAACCTACCACTCAAGCCAGGGGGCAAGATCAGGTTGAGTGTCCGCAGTCGCTGCGAGCCATTTTCGCGGGAGAGCCTGAGGACGAACGGCGAGTAGGTGCCGGCGATGGGGGTCACGGTGCCGGCTTCGAAGCTCAGCCCATTCGGCATCTGGCTTTCCCCCAGGGGGCAGGCGCCACCTTGCGCGGCCTTGGTCACGTCGAAGGAATCGGACGCGCGGACGTCGGCCCCTTCGGGAGTCGTCCACGGTGTCAGCATGGCGTTGGTCGTGTAGGTACCGCAGGTTGGCGGCGTGCTCAGCGAAGCGCGTGGACCGCCGAAGAAGTGAAGACGGAAGTCTTCAAAGGGCAACTGGGGAGTTCCTTCGAAGGTCGCGGTCAACTGCCCCGTCGCCTCGTCCGGCACGACCTTGCCGGGCAGCTTGACCACAACGCCGGTAATCGGGTCGAAGACCGCGACGTAGAGGGCGAGCAGCGAGTGAAAGGGATTCTCGCCCTGGCGGGCCAGGTAGACCGAGCCGGCGAGTGGATGGGCGACCAGCGGCGTCAACACTTCGACCGAGCCGACCTTCGAGTCGCCGGGGCATTGCGCCGGCTCGGGGCGATCGAGCCCGACCTGAGCGAGGGAGCAACCGCCGAGCCCACTGGCCCCCGAGGGGTTCAGCTCGATCCCGGCGGGCAAAACGACGGCGGTGTCCCTGAGGTTCGCGCTGCCCACGCCTTCGGGAGCCTGGATCTGAGGAACGTGCAGGTCGACGTCGAGACCGCTCGGCGAGTCGGCCGCTTCCACTTCCGGTCGGGTGGAAACCGTCGGCGTAAACGGCGGCGTGACACAGTCGACCATCCCGCTTGGGTTGCCGTCGGGGCCTTCGGAAAGCGCCGCCCTGCTGACGAACACGCCCGGATCTTCCAGCGATTCGACCTGCAGCACGGTCCTCAGCGGGTCACCACAGGAGCTTGGAAGCGTGAGGTAGGGAGCCGGTTGCGCTTCGCTGGAGCAGCCGTAGGTTTCCATCCCACCACCGCAGGCTCGTTCCGAGCTGTGAGCGGCGTCCGCCGGCACTCCCCAGATCCGCTCCGTCACCGACTGGAATTCGAGTTCCGCGGGCAAGGCGAAATCGGAGATGCTGACGCCATAGTCGCCGCCAGTCCGCACGGAGGCCGTTTGAAAGGTGTCGATGCCGTCGGCGTTGAAACCGATTACGGCCGGAGAGCCGAGCGCTGGCGGCAGGTTGTAGATCGGGCTTTTCAGGACCGCCTCAGACGTGCCGCCAATGAGAAGGCGGAGTTCGACTATGCCCACCTGGGTGCTCGGTGGGCAACTGAAGGCAGCCTCGAAGGCCGCCATCGGGCAGGAGGGGACCGCGATGGGATTGCCGACCATGCCTCGCGGCAGTTCGACAATCAGCGTGCGCAGCCTCCCTTCGGGGGTTTCCAGTGCATCTTCGCGCAGGTTCAGACCGAACTGGACCTTGAATTCGTAGGGGTGCGAAGCGGCGCGGTTGTCCGCGGAGCCATCGCGGCTTACCGCCGTCGCGCTGAAGCTCTTGATCCCGAAGTCGGCGCGGGCGCCGGGGGCCAGGCCGAGGAGCAGGAGCAAGGCGAGAGCGAGGCTCGCGGTCATCGAGTTCCGGCTCTTCATCTTGCTCCTCCTCGGCCGTTCCTGGAAACCCGGCGCGTCCCTTGCTTCTCCCGATGTTTGTGCTTGTGGCGCCCACGATGGTGGGCCTCTCGACCCCTTGCCCGGCGATGTCGCGCCCGCCGCGGGTTGCCGGGACCGCTGAAGGCGGCGCTGCCGGCCGGCGATGTCGCGGCCGGCGATGTCGCGGGCCCGCGGCAGCCTTCGCCGGTGCAGGGGGCGGGGCCGCCGTTGCTGAACGCGCTCCCACCGACGCGAGCGTCGTAGAGGTCCATGTAGTCGTCTTCGTCCTGGGGCAAAACCTGCTGGCGGGTGACGAAAAAGGCATCGTCGCCACTGGCGCTGGCGCCGAGGAACAACGAGTCGGTGGGACTGTGGCCAGTTGAGATCAGGGAGACGCACCCCCTGGATTGCCCGCAGCTGCCCATCCCGTTCGGCTCCCACTCGTACACGTCCTCGGCGCGACCGTTGGCGTCCTCGGGCGAGAGCTGATCTTCGCTTTCGAAGAAGAGCCTCCCATCGGCGCTCAGGTTCCGGGGCTGGGAAAAGAAGGTGGTGGTGGCGTTGGTGTGCTGGAGCAGGGAGAGATTCGAGTGGCCGAGGGGCAGCTGTTCGGTCGGGTTGCAGGAGGCGCAGGTCAGATGCCCGGCGGCCGCGTCGTACTCGAAGACCTGCGAACAGGTCGGGCCGGATCGACATTCTTCATCGCCGTCGCGCTGGGCGTTGTCGTAACCGGTCAGCTCGGCGGACGAG
>CAZQET010000173.1:0-7714 GCA_964591825.1 uncultured Conexibacteraceae bacterium | reverse complement strand
TCGGGGTGACAAGTTGCCCCTACTTCGACCAGGATGGCAACTGGACCAACGTGTAAGTGCCTTGAGGAAGAAGTTGATTGATTCCTGCTCTGCTGGGGCGATGATTCCGCAGCGTGCTGCCCAGGCTCTGACTTACGCGGGGGCTACGATTGTCCCATGACCAAGGCTGAGTTGATCGAGCAGGTCAAGGTGATGACCGAGGAGGAAGCGGCGGAGGTTAGGCTCATCTACGCGCCGGATTGGCCCTCCAAGGCGACTTTGATTGAGGAGATTCGCGAGCGAACGGGGACTACCCCGATGAGCCGCGAGGATTTCGACCGGCACTTCGGCTCGTTGCCAACCGACGGCGAGGGATAGCCGACGACGAGTGCGAGCGCGGGTCCGCGCTTCGAAATCCGCGTGGTAGACGAGGTTCTTGCGGAAGATCTAGCTCGCTGCACGAGGGCGGCGAGAGCCACGATCGAGCCGTTGGTCGCAGAGATCAAGTGCGACGGCGTGCCATTCGAGTAGCTGCGGCGCTGCGAAGAGGAAGGCCATGATGGAACTCGCCTCGGTGGCTGTGTGAAGTTCTGCATGCCCGCCCGCTGGGCAGTAGGGAGCCGTCCTAGTCAGCGATGAGGAAGCCGCGAAGCCGGCCTCGTCCTTATCGCCATCGGCGAGCGCCGTTCCGCGCAGCCCAGGAAGCCGAGCGTCTACGAGATTGCCCACCGTCGCTTCAACAGGAATGCGTGATACGAGAGTGATATGGATGGCAGCCGGTTCGGCTCTGTCAAGCGATTTTGCTCCAGTCTCCCCGATGCCCGATTCGCATAGCCCGGCATAGGCTGTCGTGGGTTCGTGGGTGCGGACGTCAAACTGCGCTTGTGCTGGGCGTCTTTGGCGCGCTCGCCGTGACATCATGGTGGTGATGTACGCGTTTGGGCGGCGGGGCGCGGCTATGTGCTTGGTTCGCCTGTGATTATCTCGCGTCGAGTGCCTACGGCTTCCTTGTCGGTACTTGCCCTTTGGCGTGGTGGAGATCATCTGGGCGAGGGCTGCGCTCAACCGCTATCGCCTGGAACCTGAGGTCAGATGCGATCCTCGCCGAGGATCAGCGGAGCTCGTTCGGGCGCTCCCTCGTCTGAGGCGCGGCCGATCCAACGCAGGGCGAGGAGGAGGGCCGCGGGGACGATCACCGCGCCGTTGAGGATCAGGAACCACGGCTCGACCGCGTCGCTGCCCGCGCCGATCGTGTGGGCGATCGCCAACAGCCAGAAGAGGGCGGTCAGCCGGTGCAGGCGCTTCCAGCGCGAGGCGCCGATTCGGTCGCGCAGGTAATAGCTGAGGCCAAGTGTCGCCAGGCCGTAGCCGGCGAGGATGCCGACTCCGGTCCATAGCGGCCGGTACTTGCCGACGAAGGGGACGACAATCCCGGTGACGCCCGGGTTCAGGTAGGCGTCGCCGAGGAGGGAGACGCCATGCAGGCCGACCATCGCCAGGGCGGTTAGGGAGAGGGCCTCGTGGAGCGTGCGCAGGTCGCGCCGGTTCGGGCTGCGGCGGCTCGAGCTCATCATCAGGCCGAGCAGGACGGAGGCGCTCGCCAGCAGCAGCGCA
Organism: uncultured Conexibacteraceae bacterium; assembly: GCA_964591825.1. Taxonomy (GTDB): domain Bacteria; phylum Actinomycetota; class Thermoleophilia; order Solirubrobacterales; family 70-9; genus VRUE01. The sequence goes on along the minus strand of CAZQET010000173.1, from coordinate 6,121 downwards.
GCGCCACCGGCGGCTCGGCTGGTGATCCAGAAGAGGTGGTGGGCAGCGCTCACGCGACGACCTCGATCGGGGTGCGCGGCGCCACAATCTCGACGCCGCCGTCGGCGAGAACGAGGACGCCGCCATGGGGAAGGCGAGAGGGGCCGAGCTCGGCGCCGGAGAGCAGGGCCCACTTGGCGTGGACGTCGGCGAGGAAGGCGTTGGGGGCGAGCGCCGTCGCTTGGATCACTCCGGTGAACGCCGGCTCGCCAGTGGCGGGATCAAGCAGGTGATGGGCGGGGGCGCCCCCGGGCCCCTCCCAGTTGCGGCGAGTGATCCCGCTGGTCGCGACGCCACCGTCGCTGACCTCCAGCGAGCAGATCGGCTCGCCCCCGAAGGGATCTTCGACCCGAATCAACCGTTTCTGTCCCGCCGTCCCCCCGATGCGCGCGTCTCCGCAGCAGTCGACCGCATAGGCCGGGAACTGCGCCAGGGCAGCCGCAACCTCGTCCGCGAGCAGCCCCTTGGCCACCCCGCCGCTGTCGATTTCAACCCCCGGCGGCCGTTCGATCGCTTGCGCCCGCCAGTTCACCGAGAGCTTGGCCCAGGATTGCGCCAGCCGAGGGCCGGCGGGCGCCACCGCCTCAGGTTGGGTCACTCGGTTGGCGCGGGGGCGGCCCATCATCGAGTCGCGGTATCCGGCTGCCTCGATCTCGCCCAGGAGCGTCGCGTCCACGAGTCCGCTGGTCAGCTCGCCTGCCTCGCGAGCCGCGCTCACGAGCCTGAGCAGCAGCGGGTCGACGGGGACTCTCGTGCGCGGGTCGCGGTTCAGGCGGCTCAGCTCGCTGTCGGGGAGGAAACGCGAGAGCTGTCGATGAGCGGCGAGGAGCCTGGCTTCCGCAATGGCCGCCGCCTTCTCGGGCTCCATCGATGCGGGCCCGAAGACCGACACGCTGACCAGGCCACCGAAGCACTCGAACGTTCGCCGCGCCTCGCTCACGACTGTCCCGTCGTAACCGGTTCCAGTTCTTCCAGTTCGCGGGCTTCGGCTTCCCGCTGTTCGATTTCGAGCCGTTCGGCTTCAGCCCGTTCAGCTTCGACTCGTTCAGCTTCAATGCTGGCGGCTTCGCTCGCTTCCGGTTCGGTGACCGCCTGGCTTTCCTCGTCGTCTTCCTCGCTCGGCGGCGGCACCGTGGTCTGGAGGCTGTGGCGCACGGGCTGCGATGCAGCACGTTTCTTTGCCGCCGAGCTCGCCGCCGCCCCGCTCCCGAGCGTGGGATCGTTGCCCGTCGCCATCTGCACGAAGACCACTGCCCAGAGCAGCACGAAGCCGATGATCGCGCTCGCGATCACCCGGCGCCGCAGCTGTCCCGTGCGCCGCTTCATCGCATCGAGCTTGCGCTGGCCCCGCCGTCGCGCGACCTCGCGATCGAGCGGTCCCATCAGCCCCACGACCTCGCAGCGGAGAAGCTGAGCGCGGCCAGGCCGACGCCCACTGCCAGTGCCGCTGCGATGACGGCGAGCCGCAGACCGGCCCCGCTGAGGCGAGCCCCGTTCCGACGCCAATCGGCGAACGCCGGACCCGGCAGTCCGAGGATGTGGCCGAGGACGTGGATCGCCATCAGCGCGAACCAGGCGATGAAGCTGACCTTGTGCAGGAAGCTGAGCTCGTCGTTGCGGCCGACGAGGATCAGCGCGACCCCGGTGCCGAAGAGCGCGACCGTGGTGAAGACGACCCCGGGCGCGAGCAGTCGCAGGGCGACCTGCGGCGGCCCCTTGCTCACGTATGCAGGAGAGCCGAGGTAATAGCGGGCGAAGCGGTAGCCGGTGCTGGCCAGCTTGGCTGCCACCGGGCCGAGCAGGAGCATGCCGATCAGGATGTGCTCTTCGCGCAACTGCCCGATCAAGGGGATCGTCGCGCCCTCGGCCGCGAGCAGGACCAGGAGCAGCGCGCCGAGGGCGGCTGTCAGCCGGCCGTTGCCCGCGACGCCGTCCGTGCGCGCCTCGACGAGGGCGCTTTCCTCGGGCTTGAACACGCGGCGATATTCGGCGTCGCCGCTACGTGCCCCCTAAGCGCCGCGTGAGAGTTTTCTCAGGACCCCGGAGCGAACCCGGGCAGCTCGAAGGCGGCCCTGGCGCCGCCGAGCGGGGAGTCCTCGACCCAGATCCGACCGCCGTGCGCCTCGACGATCTCGCGCGAGATCGCCAGCCCGAGCCCGCTCTCGCCGGAGTCGCGTCCCCGCGCCGAGTCGACCCGGTGAAAGCGCTCGAAGACGCGCTGCCGCTCGGCCGGCGGTACGCCCGGCCCGTCGTCGTCGACGCGGACCGTGACCCGGCCGTTGGCGGCCGTCGCGCTGAGGACCACCCGTCCGGAGTCGCCCGCATGGCGACGAGCGTTGGCAAGCAGGTTGCGGACGACGCGGGCGAGCAGTTCGGGACTGCCGGCGAGATGGCCCTCCGCCAGCTCCCCCAGCTCGACCTCCGAGGCATCGGCCTCCGCCAGCTCGCGCAGCAGTGCACCGAGATCGATCTGGCTCACCTGCATCTCCGAGCGCTCGTCGAGCTGGGCCAGGGCGAGCAACTCCTCGGCCATCCGCTCCATCCGCTCCACCTCCGTGAGCGTCACCACCTTCACTCGCTGCACCTCCTCGGCACTCGCATCGGGACTGCCGGCGAGCACTTCGAGCTGACCGCGGATCGCGGTGAGCGGGGTGCGCAGCTCGTGCGAGGCGTCGGAGACGAAGCGGCGCTGGCGCGAGAAGGCGAGGTCGAGGCGCTCGAGCATCCGATTGAAGGAGGCGATCAGGGCTCGCAGCTCGGGAGCCGCCGTCGGCTCTTCGCGGAGTCGGGGCGTCAGGTCGCCGGAGCGGACCTCCTCGGCGGTAGCGGCCATTCGCTGCAGGGGCGACGCAGTGCGTGCGGCGATCAGGTAGCCGCCGAGCAGCGCCGCCACGAGCGCCATGCCGCCGACGATGAGAAACGTCCTTTCGACCTCTTCCTGGGCGTCGGAGATCGGCGAGATCCTCTGGGTCTCGGCGGGCTTGGTCCCGCCGCCCGCCGCTCGATGCTCTTGCGCCTCCTCGCGATTGATGAGGTGCGACTCATCGGCCATCTCCCCGCGGACGAAGATGAAGACCACGCCGAAGGCGACGAGCACGAGTGCGCCGATCGAGAGTGCGAGCCTCGCCCGCAGGCCGAGCCCTGTCCACGCGGCTTGCACTAGCGCTCGCTCAGCTTGTAGCCGACCGAGCGCACGGTCTCGATCGGGACGGGGGAGCCGGGACGGCCGAGCTTGCGGCGCAGATAGCCGATGTAGACCTGGACGATGTTGGTGCCCGGGTCGTGGTCGTACCCCCAGACCGCGGCGAGGATCTCCTCGTGGCTGCAGACCCGCCCGGCGTGGCGCATCAGGTGGGCGAGCAGCTCGGCCTCGCGCCTGGGAAGGTCGACGACGTGGCCATCGCGCTCGGCGCGGCGGTTGACCAAGTCGAGGTGGATGCCGCCCGCCTCGAGCGTGGTGGTCGCTTCGCCGTCGGCCCGACGCAGGTGAGCCCTCACCCGGGCCGCCAGCTCCTCGAAGGAGAAGGGCTTGGTCACGTAGTCGGCGGCCCCCTGGTCGAGACCCTCGACGCGGTCGGCGATCTCGGTCTTGGCAGTCAGCATGATCACCGGCAGCGAGGGCTTGCTGCGGCGGATCGCCGCCAGCACCTCGAGCCCGTCGCGGCCTGGCAGCATGCGGTCGAGCACGACGAGGTCGAAGGCATGGTCGAGGGCGAGCCGCTCGCCCTCGATGCCGTCGCCGACGGCTTGGACCGCGAAGCCCTCCCTCCTCAGGCCGCGCTCGAGGAAGTCGGCGATCGCTGACTCATCCTCGACGATCAGGATCTCCACGGCGGCGATGCTAATGGGGCGGCGAGCGGGGAAGATCCATCCGTGCCCGAAGCGTTGACCCTTTTCCTCGCCGCTTCGGCCACTGCCCTGGCGACCGGCCTGGGCGCGATCCCGGTCTTCCTCTTCGGCCGCCGCACGGAGCGATTCGCGCCCCTCCTGCTCGGGTTCGCCGGAGGCGTGATGGCGGTGGCGGCGGTCTCCGGCCTGCTCGTCCCGGCTTTCGAAGAAGACGGGGTCGGGTTGGCGATCGTCGGGCTCGCGGTCGGCGTCGCCTTCCTCATTGGGGCCAGGCGCTACCTGGGGGCCGATGTCACCTTCATGGGCCGCAGCGGTCCGGGCGCCACGGCCTCAGCCCTCGTCTTCCTCGTGCTCTTCATCCATAGCCTGCCGGAGGGGTTGGCGGTCGGGACCGCCTTCGCCTCCGAACGCGCCGGCCTCAGCCTGTTCGTGATCGTCGCGATCGCGATTCAGAACGTGCCCGAGGGGACCAGCGTCGCGATCCCGATGCAGGAGGCCGGGTTCGGGGCCGCCCGTCAGTTCTGGGCGGCGGTTGCCACCAGCGCCCCCCAGCCGGTCGGCGCTCTGATCGCCTTCTTCGCGGTGGAAGAGGTGAGCGGTCTCTTGCCCTTCTCCTTCGCTTTCGCGGCCGGAGCGATGCTGGCCCTGATCGCGGTGGAGCTTCTGCCGAAGGCTTACTCAGGAGTATCGCCACTGAGCCCAAGCGTCGGTCTCGTGGCGGGCGCGGCCCTGATGCTGGCCCTGGGTTTCGCCCTGGGCGTTTGAGCGAGCCGACGCCTCAAGCGATCGCCAGCGCGCCGAGCGCCAGCACCGAGAGCACGATCACGGCCAGAGCGACCCCCGTCGTCAGCTGCCCCCAGCGGCCCAGCGCATGCTCGCCCATCAGCTCGCGATCGCGGCCGAGCCGGCGAATGAACGGCAGCATGACCAGGAGCAGGACCGCATTCAGCGCCTGGGAGAGGAAGAGGATCTGGATCAGCGGCGCGCCGGGAATGAGCACGATCGCGGCGGCGATCGTCACCACGGCAGCGAAGCTGAGGTAGAAGACGGGCGCCTCAGAGAAGCTGTCGTCGAGGTCGGCCTTGCGACCGAAGGTCTCCGAGACCGAGTAGGCCGTGGAGAGCGGCACTATCGCGCTCGCCAGCAGGGCGGCGCCGAGGAAGCCGAGGCCGAAGAGGGTCGCGGCGGCGTTGCCGGCCAAGGGTTCCAGGGCGGTGGCGGCATCGCGGGCGTCGTTGACGTCGATGCCCCGCGCGTGCAGGGTCGCTGCGCAGGCGACGATCACGAAGAGGCCGATGACGCCGGTGAGGACCGCGCCGGTGATCACGTCGACGCGCTCGAACTTCAGGTCTGGGATTCGCAGCCGCTTGTCGACCGCGTAGGACTGGATGAAGGCGAGACCCCTCGGCGCCAGCGTCGTCCCCACCGTCGCCACCGCGACCAGCAGCGCGTCGCGGGTGAGTGGCAGATCGGGCACGACCGCGCCCCTCGCCGCTGCACCCCAATCGGGGTGGGCGAGGAAGCCGGAGATCACGTAGGCGACGAAGACCGAGCTCAGCGCCAGCAGGAAGTGCTCGACGCGATGGAAGTTCTCGCGCAGGACCAGGATGGAGACGCCGATCGCGGCCAAGGGGACGCTCACGTAGCGGCTGGTCCCGAAGAGCAGTTCGGATCCGGCGACGACGCCGGCGAACTCGGCGCAGAGGGTGCCGGTGTTGGCGATCACGAGCGCGGCGAGGACGAGGCGTGCGGCGGGGAGCCCGTAGCGCTCGCGAACGAGGGTCAGCAGCCCCTTGCCGGTGACGATGCCGAGCCGCACGCCCAGCTCGTGGAAGACGATCAGCGCGGCGGTGGAGAGGACGAGGACCCAGATCAGCTCATAGCCGTATTTGGCGCCGAGGATCGAGTAGGTGGTGATCCCGGCCGGGTCGTCGTCAGAGAGCCCGGCGAGCAGGCCCGGCCCCACCACCGCCAGCAACGCCGCCGCGGTGCCGGCGCGCAGCAGCGCATGACGGCGACCTGCGATGCGCCAGTGGACGTGACGACCGGGGGTGCGGTGGACGCGAGGTTCCGGCACGGGCGCCCATACCTTGACCACCGACGCCGATGTCTCCGTGCTCGGGCAACGCAAGGGTTGGCGCCGGTCGCGCGGGGAGTGAGGCCGCGCGACCGGGCCGCCGTCTCACCCCTGCTTCTGAATCGACGCCAGCGGCGCCACGGGCTGCTCAAGCTT
>CAZQET010000172.1:0-2284 GCA_964591825.1 uncultured Conexibacteraceae bacterium | reverse complement strand
CGCTACGTCAACGTCTACCTAAACGACGAAGACGTTCGCGTCCTCGAAGGCCTGGGCACCGCGGTCAGCGACGGCGACACTGTCGTCATCCTCCCGGCCATGGCCGGCGGCTGATCCTCTTCGCCACCCTTTCCACGAACTGCATCAAATTCTGGGTCTGGCAGACCAAGAATTTGATGCAGTTCGTGGGTTGGGCGTGCCTGGCTATACTTTTTGAAGTAACGGGAGAGCGATGGCCTACGACGAGCTACTCAACCGACCCTGCGGGGGGCGTTTCGGCGACATCGTCGAGTCGATCGGCCACACGCCGCTGGTCGAGCTGCCGCGCCTGACTCCCAACCCAGACGTCCGCATCTACGCCAAGCTCGAGGGGCGCAATCCGACCGGCTCGGTCAAGGACCGCGTCGCCAAGTCGATGATCGAGACGGCCGAGGCCGAGGGGCTGATCGAGCCGGGGCAGACGATCCTTGAGCCGACCTCCGGCAACACCGGCATCTCGCTGGCGATGATCTGCCGGCGCAAGGGCTACGACCTGAAGGTGGTGATGCCCGACAACGTCACCGCCGAGCGCACCCAGTTGCTCGAGATGTACGGGGCGGAGATCGTCTACTCGGAGGGCGCCAAGGGCTCCAATGGGGCGGTCGAGGTGGCGCTGGAGATGGCCGGGGACCCGCGGTACTACATGCCCTACCAGTACGGCAACGAGGCAAACCCCCTCGCCCACTACAACGGCACGGCGGTCGAGATCCTTGACGAGCTCGACGAGGTGACGGCCTTCGTCGGCGGTCTCGGCACCGGCGGCACGCTGATGGGCAACGGCCGCCGCCTCAAGGAGGCGAATCCGGAGACGCTGATCGTGGCCGCCGAGCCGATGCAGGGTGAGCTGGTCGATGGCCTGCGCTCGCTCGACGACGGTTTCATCCCGCCAATCATCGACATCTCCCTGCTCGACCGCAAGATCATGGTCTCCAACCGCGACGCGATCGTCTGGACGAAGCGACTGCTCGACGAGGAGGGCATCTTCGCCGGCGTCTCCTCCGGCGCGATCGCCCGCATCGCCGCCCGCATCGCCGGCGAGCTCGAGGGCGGCAACGTCGTCTTCCTGATCCCCGACGACGGCTGGAAGTACCTCTCCTCCGGCGTCTACACCAAGCCGATCGAGGAGATCGAAAACCTCGATTCCACCGTCTGGTGGTAGCCCTGAGAGCGCGTGCGGCACGGCGCATATCTGCGTCCTCGGTCGCTCGCGTGCAGAGCACGCCACGCTCCTTGCGTCCTTGACCTGCTTGGCCACACGCACTCTCAGAATCGCCTTGGCAGTCACGTTGCTGCTGGTGTTCTTCGTGCCGTCTGCATTGGGCGCTCCCGCGCCCGCCGACATGGATCGCAGCTTCGGATACCACGGCGTAGCCGTGGTAGAAGGACCGGCGGGACCTCAACTTCACACGCAGGCGCCGGCGAAGATGGCGCTCGGGCCCGGCGGGGAAATCTACGTCCTCTACGCCAACGAGGCGCCCTGCGCGACCTTCAACGAATGCGAGATCGAATGGTCGGTTGAGCGGTTCAGCGCCGACGGAGTCCGCGATCCCGGCTTCGGCGGCTCGCCGCTGACCGTGCGGGGCAACGAATACACCCCCGCGGCGCTCGCGGTTGGGCCCGACGGCAAGCCGGTGGTCGCCGCCCTCGACCAGAACCGCGTCGTCGTCGCTCGCTTCGATCAATCCGGTCACCTGGAAGCGATGCTCGGCGCCAACGACGGCAATCCGCTCGCCGGCGATGCGTACGAGCCGCCGGTCGTCGCCGTCCAGGCCGACGGCAAGGTCCTTGTCGCCGTCGGCGACCCGGAAGCCCTGCGCGTCGTCCGCTACCTGCCGAGCGGCGAACGCGACCCCGGCTTCGGCAGCGGCGGCGAAGCGACGATGGCGCTGGAAACGCGGAACCGCCCGGCGGGCCTGATGCTGAGCGCCAACGGGACGATCTCGATCGCTTCGCCGCAATGCTGTGGGGGGTCGCCGCCCTACGGCGAAGGCTTCGCGCTCGCCCGCTTCCTCTCCGACGGCCGGCCCGACCCGGGACTGGCGGGACGTGGCCAGACGCTCTTCGCCACCGCCGGCGCGCGCGGCAACGTCGAGGCGGCCGCGCTCGCCCCGGACGGCAGCGTCTTCATCGTCTTTGAAGTCAACACCGAACGCGTTTCCACGGTCGGCAACGTGGTCAAGCTGCGCCCGGACGGCAGCGTCGACACCCGCTTCGGCAAAAACGGCTACAGCCGCTTTCCGTACAC
>CAZQET010000171.1:0-10377 GCA_964591825.1 uncultured Conexibacteraceae bacterium | reverse complement strand
AGCTGCGTGCCCACGTAGAGCACGAGCAGCACGATCAGTTCCGCTCCGTGCGCCTTGGCGGTCAGATCGTTGATGAAGAGGAAGGACGCTTCCGAGCCGCAGTGCCCAGCTTCGCAGCCGATGTCGGCCGGCAGCTCGTGGCGCAGCACGTAGAAGAGCGTGATGAAGACCGGCAGCTGAGCGAGCAGCGGAATGCAGGAGGCCAGGGGATTGACTTTGTTCTCCTGGTAGAAGCGCATCATCTCCTGCTGCATGCGCTGACGGTCGTTTTTGTACTTCGCCTGGATCTCTTTGATCTGCGGCTGCAGCGCCTGCAGGGCGCGCATGCCCTTGAGCTGGCGATAGGTGAGCGGAATCAGCAGCGCCCTGGTGACGATCGTCAGGGCAATGATCGACATTCCCCAGCTGAGGCCAGCGTTGTCGTGGAAGAACTTGAGGACCGCGTTGGCGACGTCGATCAGCGGCTGGAGGATGTTCGCCTCGAGGATCACGCCCGCGACTCCCCGTGGTAGTGAGCCGGATCGACCGGCCCGACCTTGAGAGTGAAGCGATCGGGCACCGGGTCGAAGCCACCGTGGCTGAAGGGATTGCAGCGCAGCAGTCGCCAGCTGCCCAGAAGCAGCCCCCGAGCGACGCCGAAGCGGCTGATCGACTCGGATGCGTAGGCGGAGCAGGTCGGCTCATAGCGACAGCGGCGGGGCAAGGCGGGCGAGAGCCAGCGACGGTAAGCATCGATCGCGGCAAGCAGAATGCGTTTCACGTGGAACGCCTCTTTCCCGAAGCGCCCGCCAGGGCCTCTTCGATGCTCGACTGCACCCCCGCCATTCCCTCGCGCTCGATCAACTCGCCGATCTCCGGCCGGGCGACGAGGACGAAGTCGTGCTTAGAAGGGAGCCGCTCGGCGAGTGCCCAGAACGCTTCCCGCAGGACGCGCTTGACCCGGTTGCGGTCGACGGCGTTGCCGATCTTGCGGCTGACCGAGACGCCGAGCCTCGACTCATCCTCGGTGTCCTCTCCCTTGCGGGGAAAGCTGTAGAGAACGAGGTAGCGAGTGGCATGTGATGATCCGTCCCGGTAGACACGGTCGAACTCGCCGCTGCGCGAAAGCCGACGACGACGCTGCGCCATCTACGGGGTCAGGCGCTTCCGGCCTTTGCGGCGGCGGCGCTTGAGGATCGCCCTGCCCCCGCGAGTGCTCATCCGCGCTCGAAAACCGTGCGTCTTGGCACGCTTGCGCTTCTTCGGCTGATAGGTCCGCTTCATCGGGCGTCGCAGTATACGGACGCGACCGAAAAGCTTCCGTGACGCGGGCGCAAGCTTTCTTCGGCATTTGCGGTCGCCCCGTTTTCGTGCCCACGGGGCGCCGCTATGGTCGGCCGTCGGTGCGCGATGACCCTCTCGAACAAGACCTCGACTCGCTCTGGCGAGATGTCCAGGACAGGTTGCGCGCCTCGGTGCCGCAGTCGACGTTCCAGCTCTGGCTGGAACCCCTGAAAGCCGTCGGGGCAGACGAGACGACGCTCTTCATCAGCGGCCCCGACAACGTCCGCATCTGGGTAGAGCGCCGCTACGCGGGCCTCATCCGCGAGGCGCTGGCCCGGATCGGGGGCGGGCTGGGCGCGGTCGGCTTCGTCCCGGAGGGAGAGCTGCCGCCTGCCTCATCCAATCTCGCTGAGGGGACAAGCCTCAACGTCAGCTACACCTTTGATCGCTTCGTGATCGGCGCCGGCAACCGCGCCGCCCACGCCGCCGCTCTCGCCGTGGCCGAGGCGCCCTCGGAGGCCTACAACCCGCTCTTCCTCCACGGCCCTCCAGGGCTCGGCAAGACCCACCTCCTGGTCGCGATCGCCAACTACCTCGCGGCCTCCGCTGCGGCTCTCAACGTCCGCTACACCACGGCCGAGCACTTCACCGGGGAGTTCGTCGCCGCCCTGCGCAACTCCGGGGCTGAGGAGTTCAAGCGGCGCTACCGCGACCTCGACGTCCTGCTCGTCGACGACGTTCAGTTCCTCGAGGGCAAGCGGGCGACTGAGGATGAGTTCTTCCATACCTTCAATGCGCTCTATGAGGGGGGCAGCCAGCTGGTCCTCTCAGCCGACCGCATCCCGAGCGAGCTCTCGAGCCTCGAGTCGCGGTTGCGCGATCGCTTCGAGTGGGGGCTCACCGTCGCGGTCGAGCCTCCCAATCTCGCCACCCGACTCACAGTGCTGCGCCGCCTCGTGCGCGAGGCGGGCGTCGACACCGATGGCGACGTGCTCGCCGAGCTCGCCCGGCGCATCGACGCCAACGTGCGTCAGCTCCACGGTGCGCTGACCCGCGTCATCGCCCACGCCTCGCTGACCGCCAAGCCGCTCAGCCACGACCTGATCGACGCGGTGGTGCCGCGAGCCCCGCGTCGGGTGGAACGCGCCTCGGTCGAGGACATCCAGCAACGGGTCTCGGCCGCCTTCGGCATCTCGCGCGCGGAGCTGGTCGGATCGGGGCGGGCCGCCACCCCGCTCTCCGCTCGACAGGTGGCCATCTACCTGACCCGCGAGCTGACCGACCTCTCGCTGCCCCAGATCGGCCGTCTCTACGGCGGCCGTGACCACTCGACCGTGCTCAACTCGATCCGCCGCGCCGAAGCGCGGCTCGCCGAGGACGCCGCCTTGTCCGCTCAGGTCGCCGAGCTGCGCTCGCTTCTCCACACCCCCTCCACAGGCGCCGCCTGACAACCGACGCCACTGTAAGAATCAATGACTCCCACAGATCAATCCACAGGCTGGAATCCGCGCAGGTGCGAGGATTCTCAGGCTTTTGCGCGCTTTTTCACAGAGCCAAACTCAACTCGATAAGGCAGCGATCACTTGAAGCTGACAATCAAACGGGACGAGCTCGTCGCCAAGCTCTCGATCGTCTCCCGCGCCGTTTCCACGCGCACCGCCACCCAGTCGCTCTCCGGAATCCTGCTCAGCGCCGATGGCGACGGCGTCAGCCTCTGCGCAACCGATCTCGAGGTGGGCTTGAAGACCACCCTCACCGCTGATGCGAGCAGTGAGGGGACCGTGCTCTTGCCGGGTCGGCTGCTGGCGGAGGTTTCCCGTTCGCTCGGCGACCCGGAGGTGGAGATCGAGCTGCGCGAGTCCGAGCGGGACGTCGAGATTCGCAGCGGCGGCTCGAGCTTCCACCTGCGCGTCCTCGCCAGTGAGGATTTTCCCACCTTCCCGGAGGCCGAGACGGAGCCCCTCTCGCTGCCGGCGGCGGCGCTGGCGGAGACGGTGGAGTTGGTCGCCAGGGCGGCCTCGCGCGACGACATGCGCCCGGTCCTCACCGGGGTCCTCGTCAGCGCCAGCGGCTCGGAGCTGACCATGGTCGCGACCGACTCCTACCGGCTGGCGGTCAAGCGGACCGAGCTCAGCGAGCCGATTGACGGGGAGCTCGAGGCCAACATCCCAGCCAAGGCGCTGCGCGAGCTGGGACGAATCGTCGCCAGCGACGGAGTTGAGACGGTGTCCGTCTCACTGCAGCGCAACCAGGCGATCTTCAAGGCAGGGGCGATCGTCCTCAACACGAGGCTGATCGAGGGTCAGTTCCCCAACTTTCGACAGCTTCTGCCCGAGTCCTACGAGCACGACGTGCGGCTGCCGCGCCAGGAGCTGCTCGAAGTCACCCGCCGGATCAGCCAGCTGGCCCAGCGCAACGCGCCGCTGCGACTCTCTTTCGCGCCGGGCGAGCTGACGGTCGCCGCTTCGACCCCGGACGTCGGCGACGCCGAGGAGGCGATGCCGGCCGCCTTCGAGGGTGAGCCGCTGGAGATCGGCTTCAACCCGGAGTTCCTGCGCGAGGGGATCGAAAGCGTCGAGGGCGACGAGGTGCTGCTGCGACTGATCTCACCGCTGCGCCCAGGGCTGCTGCAGCCGCTCGCCGACGAGGACTTCCGCTACCTGGTGATGCCGATTCGCCTCAACGTGTGAGCACGCGATGCTGGTCAGCGCCGTCGAAGCGAGGCCGCTGCGGAGCCTGGCGCAGGCGCGGCTTGAGCTGCGACCCGGGATCGTCAGCCTCGTTGGCCCCAATGGCGCCGGCAAGACGAACCTGCTTGAGGCGCTCTACTTCGCCCTCACCGGCCGCTCCTTTCGCACTACCGATCGCCGCGACCTGATTCCCTTTGGCGGCTCGTTCGCCCGCGCCGAGGCGACGGTCCGCTCGGCTGACGGCATCGAGCGCCGTCTGCTCGCCTCGGTCAGTCGCTCCGAGGGTCGCCGTCACCTGCTCGACGGCAGCCCTGCCGACCCGGCGACGCTGGCTCGTAACCGGCCGCCGGTTGCCGTCTTCTCACCCGACCGCCTCAGCCTGATCAAGGGACCTCCGGCCGAGCGCCGTGCCCACCTCGATGGATTCCTCGCCGCCCGCTGGCCGACCCGGGCGCCACTGCGCCAGCGGTTCGGCCAGGCACTGGCCCAGCGCAACGCGCTGCTCGCCAGGGTGACCGCCGGCCACGCCCCGCTGGATCAGCTCGATCCCTGGGACGCGACCTTCGCCGACGCCGCTGCGGCCCTGATCGAGGCCCGCGCCGAGGCGATCGACGAGCTCTCCGAGCCCTTCGCCCAAGCGGCACTGGAGCTCGGCCTGGAAGTCGACGCCAAGCTCGAGTACGCGCCGCGCGCGGTCGGTTCGGCGACGGAGATCCAGGCGGCCCTCGCCGAGCGCCGCGGGACGGATCTGAAGCTTGGCCGCAGCTCTTGGGGCCCGCACCTCGACGAGCTGAAGCTCTCGACCGGCGGCCGCGCTCTGCGTCGCTACGGCTCTCAGGGCCAGCAGCGAGCGGCGCTCCTCGCGTTGCTTTTCGCCGAGCGGGAAGCGCTGCTCGCGGCAAGGCGAGTGACGCCGCTGCTGCTCTTGGACGACGTGATGAGCGAGCTCGACCCCGAGCGGCGAGGGCGCTTGGTCGAGCGCCTCCAGCGCGGTGGCCAGGCCCTGATCTCAGCCGCCTCGGCGGACTCGTTGCCGGCCCCGGCGCTGGAGGGCGCGGTGCGAATGCCGCTCGGCGAGGAAGCTGGGGCTGCCGCCGCGTGAGTCGCCGCCGAGCACCGAGACCGGCGGCGAGCGCCCTGCGCGCGGCGCTCGCGCAGTCCGCGCCGAAGACGCCGCTTGCGGCGCTGCAGGCCGCCTGGGCGGAGGCTGTCGGCGAGCGCATCGCCGCGGTCGCCACGCCGGTCTCCGAACGCGGGGGAGAGGCCACGGTCCTCTGCGCGGATTCCGTCTGGGCGCAGGAGTTGGATTTGATGCAGGCGCAGCTTCGAGAACGCCTGCAAGAGCGCCTCGGCGAGCAGTGCCCGCAGAGTTTTCGCTTCCGTGTCGAAGAACAGTGAAAGCAGTCCGGTTTATGGCTTATTTGCAGGACTTTTATTTGGTTTCGGAAGGCTGCCAAGCGGCCCAAGCTGATATCCTTATGTCAACTTGCGTTTTCTGCCCCGACCACGGGCCGCGAAAGCCCAGACGGTCGGGGTTTTCTATGAGATCGGGAAGGGACTAATTGCCTGACAAGACAAAGCCGGCCGCGAAGAAAAAAGCTGGCTCCGGCTCCTACGGCGCCGCGGACATCACCGTCCTCGAGGGTCTCGAAGCGGTTCGCAAGCGGCCCGGCATGTACATCGGCTCGACCGGCCCTCGCGGGTTGCATCACCTCGTCTACGAGGTCGTCGACAACTCGGTCGACGAGGCCTTGGCGGGCTACTGCGACCACGTCCAGGTCATCCTCCATCCCGACGACAGCTGCACGGTGATCGACAACGGCCGCGGTATTCCGGTCGACGAATTGAAGAAAGAGAAGCGGCCCGCCGCCGAGGTGGTGCTGACCACCCTTCACGCCGGCGGCAAGTTCGGCGACGGCGGCGGCTACAAGGTCTCCGGCGGCCTGCACGGCGTTGGCATCTCGGTCGTCAACGCGCTCTCAGAGGAGCTGCACCTGGAAATCAGCCGCGACGGGGCGATCTGGACCCAGGACTACGAGCGCGGCCAGCCCCAGGCGGCGCTTGCCAACGGCAAGGCGACGGAGGCGACCGGGACCTCGATCACATTCCTCCCGGACGCCGAGATCTTCGACGAGACTCAGTTCGACTACGCGGTGCTCGCCGAGCGCCTGCGCGAGACAGCCTTCCTCACCCGCGGCCTCAAGATCGAGATCACCGACGAGCGCGGCGGCGGTCAGAAAGACACCTTCCACTACGAAGGCGGAATCGTCGACTTCGTCGCCCATCTCAATGAGAACAAGGACGCGCTGCACCGCAAGACCGTCTATTTCGAGGGTGAGACCGACGACGGCCAGGTCGAGGTGGCGATGCAGTGGAACTCCTCCTACCAAGAGTCGGTCTTCAGCTTCGCCAACAACATCAACACGCACGAGGGCGGCTCTCACCTCTCCGGCTTTCGCTCGGCGCTGACCCGCACGATCAACGCTTACGCGCGCGGCAAAGGCCTGCTCAAAGAGAAGGACGAGAACCTCACCGGCGACGACGTCCGCGAGGGCCTAACCGCGGTGATCTCGGTCAAGCTCGCCGACCCCCAGTTCGAGGGCCAGACCAAGACGAAGCTCGGCAATCCCCCGATCGAGGGCTTGGTCAAGGAGACCGTCAACCGCAAGCTCGGCGAGTTCTTCGAGGAGAACCCGAGCGAGGCGAAACGAATTGTCGGCAAGGCGGTCGACGCCGCGCGAGCGCGCCAAGCAGCTCGCAAGGCCCGCGACCTGACCCGGCGCAAGTCGGCGCTGGAGAACTCGACCCTGCCCGGCAAGCTCGCCGACTGCACGGTGCGCGATCCGGCGCTCGCCGAGCTCTTCATCGTCGAGGGTGACTCGGCTGGCGGCTCCGCCAAGCAGGGTCGCGACCGCAACACCCAGGCGGTGCTGCCGCTGCGCGGCAAGATCATCAACGTCGAGAAGGCGCGGATCGACAAGGTGCTCTCCAACCAGGAGATCCAGGCGCTGATCACCGCCGTCGGAACCGGCATTCGCGAGGAGTTCGACATCGAAGAGGCGCGCTACCACAAGGTCGTGCTGATGACCGACGCCGACGTCGACGGCGCCCACATTCGTACGCTGGTGCTGACCTTTCTCTACCGCGAGATGCCTGAGCTGATCGAGGCCGGCTACGTCTACATCGCCAAGCCGCCGCTCTACAGGCTGAAAAGCGGCAAAAAGGAGACCTACGTCGAGAAGGAGTCCGAGCTCGAGGAGCTTTTGCTGCGCGACAAGCTCGAGCAGATCTCGGTGGTTGACGCGGGCGGCGAGGAGCACAAGCTGACGGCGACTCGTTGGCAGCGCTTCAACCGCAAGCTGAAGGAGCACGAGGGCTGGGCGGACTCGCTGCAGGCCGATTTCGGGCACGAGCTCGTCCGCTTCCTCGGCGAGTCGCAGATTCTCGATGCCGGGGTTGGCTCGCTGGCGGAGGCGAGGAAGCTCATCAGCCGCGAGGACGACGAGTCACAGCCCTTTGAGACGGAGATCTCCTCGGAATCGGGCGAGGCGATCCTGATTCGCGCGGTCAATCGCCGCGACGGCCTCGCTCGCAGCTTCGAGCTCTCCAGCGCCCTCTTCGAGTCGCACGATTTTCGTCGCCTCACCAGCTCCCATGCCGAGCTGCTCGGCCAGGTCGGCCCGCCCTCTTTCACCATCGCGCTCGGCCAGAAGCAGCGGACCGCGGAGTCCTTCGAGGAGCTGCGCCGCATGATCCTCGAGCTGGCCCGTGACGGCGTCAAAATGCAGCGCTTCAAGGGCCTGGGTGAGATGAACGCCGATCAGCTGCGCGAGACGACCATGGACCCCTCCACCCGCACGCTGGAGCGGGTGCGCATCGACGATGCGGCGATGGCGGAGAAGATCTTCACCGACCTGATGGGCGACAAGGTCGAGCCGCGCAAGGTATTCATCGAGAAACACGCCAAGGAGGTGCGCTTCCTCGATGTCTGACGGTGCGGACGTCCTCGGAGGAGGGCGGATAGAGGAGCGCGAGCTGACCAACGAGATGCGCTCGTCGTATCTCGACTACGCGATGAGCGTGATCGTCGGCCGCGCCCTGCCGGACGTGCGCGACGGGCTCAAGCCCGTGCATCGCCGCGTGCTCTACGCGATGCACGATCTGGGCCTGCAGCCCAACCGGTCCTACCGCAAGTCGGCCTTCATTGTCGGCGAGGTGATGGGCAAGTACCACCCGCACGGCGACTCGGCAATCTACGACACCCTCGCCCGCATGGCGCAGGACTTCTCGCTGCGCTATCCACTCGTCGACGGCCAGGGCAACTTCGGCTCGATCGACGACGACCCGCCGGCCGCGATGAGGTACTGCGTGAGTGGCGACACTCGCATTGCCACTCCGAAGGGGACCGTGCGAATCGACTCGATTCTCAAGGAGGCACAGCCGAATTCGGACAACGCGGTGGACCTGGACGTGCTCGATCGCCTAGGACGACCGGTCCATGCATCGTCACTGTTTCACTCGGGTGACCACCCAACTCTGAAGCTGAGGACCGCTCAGGGCCATGAGCTAACAGGCACTCACAACCATCCAGTCCTTTGTCTTGTTGACATGGCTGGTGTGCCCCTTCTCCTCTGGAAGTTGCTCGAGGAGATCCAGTCGGGCGATCGAGTGCTCATATCTCGAACTGCTCAAGCTGACGATCAGCCGCTCTCCGAGGAGGACTCGCAGCTGGCGGTCCTGGCCGGGGCTTTCGTTTCTGAGGGATGGGTTGGCCCTTCACGGGCGGGATTCAACAACGTGGATCGAGCTTTCTTCGACGAGGTATTGACTGCCTATGACGCAGTTGTGGGCGGCCCACGCTATGTCTCGTCACGCAGAATCGCCTCAGGCAGCCTGATCCACGAGCTCGACGTGCAGAACCTAGGGCACCTGCTGGCCGGCCCACTGGCGGAGGTGAGGGGATTCGCCCGCGAGAAGCGCGTTCCTGAGTTTGTCTGGCATGCGCGACCCCGTTTCAAGCGGGCGTTCCTACGGGCGCTTTTCACCGGGGATGGATCTTCATCTCGTCTCCCGAGGAACGCGATTCAGGTCTCCTACTCCACGTACAGCGAGCAGCTGGCACAAGACGTTCAGCAGCTTCTACTCGAGTCAGGTGTTGTCTCTCGGATTTGTCGCTATGAGAAGGGCGAGTTCAAGGTTGTCGTCAGCAATCGCCGCGACGCCCGCTTGTTTTCCCTCAACGCCGGATTTATGGGATCCAAGCAAGCTAAGCTCGAGCGAGACTTGGCTGCCATTCCGCTCCGCAGCCGGGCCCTCAGCCATGACCACGTCCCGTTCGTGGCCGACTACATCCGGGGGGACTGCCGTTCGGGTTGGACCGACCGCGACTGGCTTCAGCGCCACAACGTCGATCGAATAGAGCGCTGGGAGCAGGGTGGGACGGCGATCATGGAGCGCATTGCATCGCCAGAGGTACGCGCTGTGGTCGCGCCGCTGGTTACTGGCGACTACTTCTACGCTGAAGTCGAGTCGGTGACGGATGCCGGAGTCCAGTCGGTCTACTCGCTCCGGATCGATACCGACGATCACTCCTTTCTCACAAACGGATTCGTCAGTCACAACACCGAGGCGCGCCTCGCCCGCCTCTCGGTCGAGCTGCTGCGCGACATCGATGCGGACACGGTCGAGTGGGGGCCCAACTACGACGAGGAAGAGCGCGAACCGCTGGTGCTGCCGGCGCGCTTTCCCAGCCTCCTCGTCAACGGCTCCTCTGGCATCGCGGTCGGCATGGCGACCAACATCCCGCCGCACAACCTGAGCGAGTCGGTTGCCGCGGTCAAGGCTTACATCGCCAATCCCGGCATCGACGTCGCCGGGCTGATGGAGCACATCAAGGGACCCGATTTCCCGGGCGGCGGCCTGATGAGCGCCGAAGGAATCCGCGACGCCTACGCCTCCGGCCGGGCCTCGGTGCGGATTCGCGCCCGCGCTCACGTCGAGCCGCTCAAGGGCGGCCGCGAGGCGATCGTCGTCACCGAGCTTCCCTTCATGGTCAAGAAGGGCGGCGATGGTGGCCTGATCACCAAGATCGCCGATCTCGTCCGCGACAAGAAGATCACCGGCATCTCGGACCTCCGCGACGAGACCGATCGCTCAGGCATGCGCCTGGTGATCGAGACCAAGCGCGGCGGCGACCCGCCCCAGGTGGTGCTCAACCAGCTCTACAAGCGCACGCCGATGCAGAGCACCTTCGGTATCAACATGGTTGCGCTGGTCGACGGCGTGCCGCGCACGCTCAGTCTCAAGGAGCTGATCGAGCATTACGCGCGGCACCAGCGCGAGGTGGTGGTCCGCCGCACCCAGCACGAGCTGCGCCAGGCGGAGGCCCGCGCCCACATCCTCGAGGGGCTGCTGATCGCGCTCG
>CAZQET010000170.1:0-5321 GCA_964591825.1 uncultured Conexibacteraceae bacterium | reverse complement strand
CTCCTCAGAGCACCGGGCGTTGGCGCTGCCACACTGGCTCCACCACTACAACCACGTTCGACGCCACAGCTCGATCGGGGACCGACCTCCCGTCAGTCGCGTTCGGGACGTCTTGAGGCAGAACAGCTAGCCGCGCCTAGCGAACGTTGAAGCCGCCGCCGGCGAGGCGGCCGATGTCGTTGCTGAGGCCGAGGAAGAAGAGCATGATCACCAGGACGAAGCCGAGGGCACCGGCGCGCTCCATCACGCGATAGGGCACGGGCCGGCCGCGTACCTTCTCGACCAAGCTCCAGAAGATGTGGCCGCCGTCGAGAGGAAGAAAGGGAAAGAGGTTGATCAGGCCCAGCGAGAGGCTGACCAGAGCGAGCAGCAGCAACGCCCGTTCGGTGCTGACGTCGATCGTTTCGTTGGCGACGGCGCTGACACCGACGACACCGGAGACCTGCTTGCGCTGCTTCTCTTCGAAGATCCTGCCGAAGACCGTGGCGGTGCGGCTGGCGACCAGCCACATCGTGTCCGCGGCCCGGCCGGCGGCGCCGCCAGCGCCGAGATTCGCCGGTTCGGTGCCGTAGCGGAACCCGATCCGCGTCCGTCCCGCACTCGCTTCGTATTCGGGCCGCACGGCGATCGTCAGCGGTCTGCCGTGACGTCGGATCTCGAGGGTGACCGGGGTCGCGGCCAGACAGCCGTCGTGCGGCCTGCCGCTGCATTTGTGCGAACCGACCGCTTCGTAGAAGCTTTCCAGGCGTTCCTCGGTGTCGGCTCCCGGATAGCGCTTGCCATCGACGGCGACGATGCGATCACCCGGCTTCAGCACCTTGGCGGCAGGCGAGCCGGGCACGATTTCGCCGACCGTCTGGGTCGGATCGGTGGCGCTGAGCGCGAGCACGAAGAGGATCGCGAAGGCGAGCACGATGTTCACCGCCGGGCCGGCTCCAATCACCACGATCCGCTTCCAGACCGGCTGTCGGTAGTAGCCGCGGTGCTCCTCCCCCTCAGGCAGCTCCTCGTCGGGGTTCATGCCGCTGATCTTCACGAAGCCGCCTGCCGGGATCGCGCCTATGCCGTACTCGGTCTCGCCGCGCTTGATCGAGACCAGCTTCGGTGGGAAGAAGAGGAAGAAGCGCTCGACCCGCATCCCGGTGGCCTTGGCTGCGAAGAAGTGCCCGGCCTCATGCAGGATGACCAGCAGCGAGAAGCCGAGGAAGATCAGCACCCAGTTCATACCCTCGCCAACCCCCCGACCTCCTCTTCGGTGCGGCGGCGAGCCTCCGCGTCGACCGCGAAGAGGTCCTCGAAGTGGGTGGGTGCGGTAGCTGGCATCGCTGCCAGCACGCGTTCGATCGCCGCGGGGATCGCGGTGAAGCCGATCCGGCCGGCCAGGAAGGCGGCGACCGCGACCTCGTCGGCGGCATTCAGCACGCACGGCGCGGTTCCACCCGCCCTGCCCGCCTCCAGCGCGAGACGCAAGCAGGCAAACGTGTCCAGGTCGGGCTGCTCGAAGCTCAGCTCACCCACCGCCGCGAGGTCGAGACGCGGCACGTCGACGTCGGCCCGCTCGGGGTAATGCAGCGCGTAGGAGATCGGCACCCGCATGTCGGGATGGCCGAGGTGGGCCAGGGTCGCTCCGTCATTGAGGTCGATCAGCGAGTGGACGATCGACTGCGGATGGATCACCACCTCGATCGCTTCAAAGGGCACGCCGAAGAGGTGGTGGGCCTCGATCGCCTCGAAGCCCTTGTTCATCAGCGTCGCCGAATCGATCGTGATCCGCCCGCCCATCTTCCAGGTCGGGTGGGCAAGCGCCTCCTCGACGGTGACGCCATCGAGGTCGCTGCGCCCGCGAAACGGCCCGCCGGAGGCGGTCAGGACAAGCCTGTCGACCGTTCCCGGCCGCTCGGCTCCGATCAGCTGGAAGAGCGCCGAGTGCTCGGAGTCGACCGGCAGCAGGTGCGCGCCCGTCGCCTCGGCAAGCGCCATCGTCAACCCGCCGCCGATCACCAGGCTCTCCTTGTTGGCGAGGGCGACGTCGATTCCCTCGCCGAGCGCGACGATCGTCGGTCCGAGGCCCGCAGCGCCAACGATGCCGTTGAGGACGAGGTCGGCGCTCGAGGAGGCGACCAGCTCGCGGACCCCATCCTCGCCACCGAGGACCTCGCCGTCCCAGGCGGAGGCGGCGGAGGCGGCGGCCTCGGGGTCGGCGAGGGCCACGGCGCGAACGCCGTGCTCGGAAGCCTGGGCCAGCGCGCGCTCCCAGCTCGAGCCGGCCGCGAGACCGACGACTTCGAGCTCCTCTGACCCCGCAACGATCTCGAGGGCCTGCGTGCCGATCGACCCCGTCGAGCCGAGAATCACCACCTTCTTCATTGCCAAGAGGATACGAAGCGTGGCCCACGGCCCATGCGTCTGCTCTGACACGTCCTGGAGACGCGTAGCAGCAGACGCGTCAGTAGACCAGCTGGTGGGCCAGGTAGTAGCCGACGACGATGGTGAAGAAGACGGCGTCCAGGCGATCCAAGATGCCGCCGTGGGGACCGAAGAGGCGGCCGGTGTCCTTGACCGCGAGGTCGCGCTTCAGCATCGACTCGAAGAGGTCGCCGACGGGCGCGATCGCCGCCACGGCGGCGCCGATGATCAGGGCATCGACACCGGAGAGCCAGTCCTGGTAGAGGCCGGCGAACCAGAAGGCCATGGTGCCGATCAGGAAGCCGCCGAGCAGGCCCTCGAGCGTCTTGTTGGGCGAGAGGCTGGGCGCGATCCTGTGCGAGCCGAACATGCGGCCGGTCGCGTAGGCGCCGGTGTCGGTGGCGAAGGTGCCGACGAGGACGTCGATCAGCAGCGCCGCGCCGTGGTCGGGCAGGTCCCGTAGGAAGACCGCGTGGACCAGCGGAATGCCGATCCAGACGATGCCGAGCAGGGTGATGCCCATCGAGACGGTTATGCCGTCGCGGTGATGCCGGTCGGCGCCAAAGAGAAAGAGAACCGGAAAGGAGGCGGCGAGGATCAGCAGGACGTTGAAGGAGCTGCCGAAATAGGCGGCGAGGATCAGGGCCGGGACGGTGATGTAGGCGGCGCGCTGGATCGGCCGCGCGGCAGCGGTCATCGTCAGGTACTCGCGCAGGCAGTGGACCCAGATAGCGATCATCGCCAGGGCGAAGACCAGCCCGCCGGCGATCGCGATCGCGATCGCGATCGCGATCCAGGGGACGGCGACGATCACCCGCTTCGCGGTCTCCCCCCGCGCCCGCGCGGAACGCCGCGGGCGACGCGGCGGTCGCGGCTTGGGTTGGGGCTCGGGCTCGGCGTCGAGCAGCTCGTCGTCGAACAGGTCCTGCATCACACCCTCGTCCCGAACCGGCGTTGCCGAGCCTCGAACTCGCTCAGGCACTGCTCGAACGCGCTCCGGTCGAAATCCGGCCAGAGCTCGTCGCGGAAGACCAGCTCCGAGTAGGCGCACTGCCAGAGCAGGTAGTTGGAGATCCGCCGCTCGCCGCTGGTGCGGATCAGAAGATCCGGGTCGTGCATCTCGGGTGCGTAGAGGTGGCGGCGAAAATCGTCCTCTGCACCGCCCTCGAAGCGAGCCGCGGCATCGAGGATCTCGGCCCGCCCCCCGTAGTTGAAGGCGACGTAGAGCGTGATCCGCTCGTTCCCGGCGGTCTCCGCTTCGGCCCACGACATCTGCTCGACCAGCTCCGGCGCGACGCCCTCGCGACGCCCGATAAAGCGCATCCGCACCCCTTCGCGATCCAGCTCGGGGGTTTCGGAGGTGATCCGCTCGCCGAACATCTTCATCAGGCCGCCGACCTCCTCGGGCGGACGCTGCCAGTTCTCGGTCGAGAAGGAGTAGACGGTGAGCTCCTCGATCCCCAGCTCGGCGGCATCGCGCAGGCGCGCCTTGACGGTGTCCGCCCCCGCCCGATGCCCCTCCACGACCGGCAGCCCGCGGCTCTTGGCCCAGCGCCCGTTGCCGTCGGTGATGATCGCTACGTACCTGGGCCCGGTCACGAAGGGTCGATGATCCCTGAGACGGTTTGTAGCCGTCTCACACCTCCAGGATCTCCTCTTCCTTCCCCTTCAGGAGAGAGTCGATCTCGGCGATCGCCTCGTCGGTTTGCTTCTGCAGCGCGGTCTCGGCGCGGCGCTCGTCGTCCTCGCCGGCTTCGCCCTCCTTCTTCAGCTCGCGCAGGTCGTGCATCGTGTCGCGGCGGATGTTGCGGATCGCGACCCGGCCCTCCTCGGCGACGCCGTGCACGACCTTGACCATCTCGCGGCGGCGCTCCTCGGTCATCTCGGGCACCTGGAGGCGGATCACGTTGCCGTCGTTGCTCGGCGCGAGGCCGACATCGGACTCCTGGATCGATTTCTCGATTGCCCCGATCGAGCCCTTGTCGAAGGGGGTGACGGTGAGCAGGCGAGCGTCGGAGGCAGCCACGTTGGCGAGCTGCTTGAGCGGCGTCTGAGCACCGTAGTAGTCGACCACGATGCGGTCGAGCAGGTGCGGCGAGGCGCGGCCAGTGCGCACCGTCGCCAGCTCGCCGCGGCTCGACTCGACCGACTTCGTCATGCGGCCTTTGGCGTCTTCGAGCAGTTCGTCGATCAGCTCCACTGGGCCCCCGTTCTCGTCACTCGGTGGGCGCGCTGGAGACCAGCGTGCCCACCCTCTCGCCGCTGACGATCCTATCTATGTTGCTGGCGTCCCCCATGTTGAAGACGTAGATGGGCAGGTCGTTGTCCATGCAGAGTGAGAGTGCGGTCGAGTCCATCACCCGCAGGTCACGCTCGATCGCCTCGCGGTGGCCGATCGCGGCGATGAACTTGGCGTCCGGATTCGTCGCCGGGTCGGAGTCGTAGACCCCCTCCACCCCGTTCTTCGCCATCAGGATCGCTTCCGCGTGGATCTCCAGCGCGCGCAGGGCGGCGGCCGTGTCGGTCGTGAAGAACGGGTTGCCGGTGCCGGCGGCGAAGATCACCACGCGGCCCTTTTCAAGGTGACGGATGGCGCGGCGCCGGATGTAGGGCTCGCCAATCTCCTTGATGTCGATCGCCGAGAGCACGCGCGTGTGCTCGCCCGTCTTCTCCAGGGCGTCCTGCAGGGTGAGCGCGTTGAGCACCGTTGCCAGCATGCCCATGTAGTCGCCCGTCGCCCGGTCCATGCCCGCCGCGGCGCCGGCCAACCCGCGGTAGATGTTGCCGGCCCCGAGCACGATCGCGATCTCCACGCCGCGGTCGTGCACCTGCTTGATCTGGCGGGCGATGGCGGCGACCTTGTCGCCGTCGATCCCGTACTCGCGGCCGCCGAGCAACGCCTCGCCCGACAGCTT
>CAZQET010000169.1:0-3892 GCA_964591825.1 uncultured Conexibacteraceae bacterium | reverse complement strand
GACGTAGACGCGGCCGTCGACACCGACCGCGAGACCGAGGGGCGTGTTGAACTGCCCGCTGCCCGATCCGAACGCACCCCATTTGCCGAGGAAGTTCCCGGCGCCGTCGAAGACCTGCACCCGGTCGTTGTCCGTGTCGGCGACGTAGACCCGGCCCTGCGCGTCGACGGCGATGTCGGAGGGCAGCCTGAACTGGCCGTCCGCCGAGCCGAAGCCGCCCCAGGAGCGAAGGAAGGTGCCGTCGGGGCCGAAGACCTCGACCCGGCTGTTGTTCGAGTCGGCGACGTAGAGGTCGCCCTGGGCGTCGAGCGCAACGCCCTGAGGGGCGTTGAACTGCCCGGGAAGGAAGCCGGCGCCGCCGAGCGAGCGGACGAAGCGGTGGCAGGCGTCGAAGACCTGCACGCGGTTGTTGAAGCTGTCGGCGACGAAGGTCTCGCCCTCGCGATCGACCGCGATCCCGGCCGGCGAGTTGAACTGGCTCGGTCCCGAGCCGGGTTGGCCCCAGCTCGTGAGGAAGCCGAAGGCATCGGCGTGGGCGACCGGCGCCACTAGGCATGCGAGGGAGACGGCAAGGGCGGCGATTCCGGCGCGTGCCCGGGGAAGCGAGTGGTTTGGATTGAAAATCTGCATCGGTCGATCCAGGGGGTCGGCACTCGACCGCGATCGGTTCAACTCACGCTCATGGTCGATAGCCGGATGTCCGATCTCGAACGTGGACGCGGCTTTGTGTGAGATCCGTACCAATTCGCTGGCCAGCCAGCCAGCATGCGATGATTCCCACGCTTTGACCGCGAACGGGGAACCAATCGAGCACCTCGACGTGCTGATCGTCGGCGCCGGCCTCTCCGGCATCGGCGCCGCCCATCATCTGCAGGAGGCGTTTCCCTGGCGCAGCTACGCGATTCTCGAGGCGCGCGACAGCCTCGGTGGCACCTGGGACCTCTTCCGCTATCCGGGCATCCGCTCGGACTCCGACATGCACACGCTCGGCTACCGCTTCAAGCCCTGGACGCAGGCGAAGGCGATCGCCGACGGGCCCTCGATCCTCGAGTACGTGCGTGAGACAGCCGAAGAGGGCGGGATTGCCTCCCAGATCCGCTTCCACCACCTGGTTGTGCGGGCCGAGTGGTCGAGCGAGGAGTCGCGCTGGACGGTTGAGGCGAAGCGCGCCGACAGCGGCGAGACCGTGCGGCTCAGCTGCGACTACCTGTGGGTCTGCAGCGGCTACTACCGCTACGACGAAGGCTTCACTCCCGAGTTCGAGGGCAACGAGGACTTCAAGGGGGACATAGTCCACCCCCAGCACTGGCCCGAGGACCTCGACTACGCGGGCAAGCGGGTGGTCGTGATCGGCAGCGGAGCGACCGCGGTGACGCTGGTTCCGGCGATGGCCGAGGAGGCCGCGCACGTGACGATGCTGCAGCGCTCGCCCACCTACATCGCCTCGATGCCGGCCGAAGACCCGATCGCCAGCGGCCTGCGCAAGCTGCTGCCGCAGCGCGCGGTCTACTCGATCGTGCGCTGGAAGAACGTGCTGCTGCAGGCATTCATCTACCAGCTCAGCCGCCGTCGCCCGCAGGCGGTGAAAAGGATGATTCGCCGCGGCGTCGAACGTTCGCTGCCGGCCGACTACGACATCGACAAGCACTTCAAGCCGAAGTACAACCCCTGGGACCAGCGCATGTGCCTGGTGCCCAACGGCGACCTCTTCAAGGCGATCCGCGAGGGACGCGCCAGCGTCGTCACCGAGACGATCGAGCGCTTCACCGAGACCGGGATCAGGCTCGACTCCGGCGAGAGCCTGGAGGCCGACGTGATCGTCACCGCCACCGGCCTCAACCTGCTCTTCCTCGGCGGCATGCAGATGTCGGTCGACGGCGAACCGATCGACGTCTCCCAGCGCATGGCCTACAAGGGGATGATGCTGAACGGTGTCCCCAACTGCGCCTTCACCGTCGGCTACACCAACGCCTCCTGGACGTTGAAGGCCGACCTCACCTCGGAATACGTCTGTCGCGTGCTTGCCCACATGGACGCGCACGGGTTCGGGAAAAGTGCCCCCGAGGTGCCCGCGCACGGCGTCGAGGAGGTGCCGCTGCTCGACTTCACCTCGGGCTACGTCCTGCGCTCGCTCGACAAGTTTCCCAAGCAGGGCTCGGTCGAGCCCTGGAAGCTGCGCCAGAATTACGTGCTCGACATCCGCACGATCCGACGCGGCCCGATCGACGACGGCGCGATGCGGTTCTCCGCGCCCTCGGCGGCGCCGAGACCGTCGGATATGGTCGCCGCGTGACGGACTACGCCGACCTGCGCGCCCTCTACATCAACTGCACGCTGAAGCGCAGCCCCGAGCGGTCCAACACCCAGGGGCTGATGGATCGCCAGATGGAGGTCCTGCGCGCCAACGGGGTCGAGGTCGAGTCGATCCGGGCGATCGATCACGAGATCGCCACCGGCGTCTGGCCCGACATGACCGAGCACGGCTGGGAGCGCGACGCGTGGCCGGCGATCTTCGCGAAGGTGATGGCGGCCGACATCCTCGTGCTCGGGATGCCGATCTGGCTGGGGGAGAAGTCCTCGGTGGCCACCCAGGTGATCGAGCGGCTCTACGGCAACTCGCACCTGCTCAACGACGCCGGCCAGTACGCCTACTACGGCCGGGTCGGCGGCTGTCTGGTAACCGGCAACGAGGACGGGGTCAAGCACTGCGCGATGAACGTGCTCTACTCGCTGCAGCACCTCGGCTACACGATCCCGCCGCAGGCCGACGCTGGCTGGATCGGCGAGGCCGGGCCCGGGCCGTCATACCTGGACGAGGGCTCGGGCGGGCCGGAGAACGACTTCACCAGCCGCAACACCACCTTCGCCGCCTGGAACATGCTGCACCTGGCGCGGATGCTGAAAGACGCCGGCGGCATTCCCGCCCACGGCAACCAGCGCAGCGAGTGGGACGCCGGCTGTCGCTTCGACTTCCCGAATCCGGACTACCGCTGACGCGCATCCGATATTGACCACCCTCTGGTGTGGTCAATATCGGATGCGCGTCAGGTGGCGTTCGCGTCGAGTCGCTCGGCGAGGCGGTTCATGCCGCGCTCGCGGGCGGCGGCTGCGGCGGCGACCCACTTGGTCTCGCGGTCGGGCGGCGGCTCGACGCCGGCGTCGCGCAGGGTGGCGATGTCCTTGAAGGCCCGCAGGTCGCCGGCGGACTCAATCAGGGCGGAGCGCAGGGCCGGACGGCGCTCGCGGATCGCGTTGTCGAGGATCGCCTCGAGCGAGCCGTGGCGGCTCAGCAGCTCGGCCGCGGTCTTCGGGCCGACGCCCTTGGCGCCCGGCAGGCCGTCGGAGGGGTCGCCGCGCAGGGCGATGAAATCGGGGACGAGCGCGGGCGGGACGCCGTAGCGCTCCTCGACCTCCGCCGGGCCGACCTCTTCGGCACCTTTGGTCCCGGTCTTGACGTAGAGGACCGTGACCCGCTCGCCGGCGCACTGGTACATGTCGCGATCGCCGGTCAGCAGCAGGGCACGGCCGCCCGCATCGGCCTCGCGCCGGGCCAGCGTGCCGAGCAGGTCGTCGGCCTCCAAGTCGCCGCTCGTCGCCACGGTCCAGCCAAAGGCCTCGAAGAAATTCGGCGCCGCGGCGAACTGCGGCGAGAGGTCGTCGGGCATCGCCGCCTCGCGCTCCGCGTGGTAGGTGGGGTAGAGCTCGGTGCGGTAGGAGGCGGCGTCGGGCCCGAAGCAGAGCACGACCGCGCGTGGCCGGTGCAGCTCGACCTCGCGCAGGATCAGGTTGGTCGTGCCAAGCAGGGCGTTCACCGGCCGCCCGTCCGGTCCGACGATCGAGTCCGGCAGCGCGTAAAACGCGCGGAAGAGCATCGAGGGCGTGTCGACTGCCA
>CAZQET010000168.1:0-14479 GCA_964591825.1 uncultured Conexibacteraceae bacterium | reverse complement strand
AGGGAGCGACGGCGGCCGCTTCGATCCGCTCGCCACCGCCGGCGAGGCGGTCGACGACCGCCACCACCCCGGCGACCTCGAGCCCCTGGTCGGCGATCCGCTCGATCGCCTTCGCGGTCGAGCCGCCGGTGGTGACCGTGTCCTCGACCACGAGGCAGCGAGTGCCCTGCTCGACCGCCCCCTCGACCCAGCGCTGCAGGCCGTGCTGCTTGCGCTCGCCACGGACGAAGAAGCCGACCAGCTCGCGCCCGGCGGGCACGGCGAGCGCCGCGCAGGCGGGCGGGATCGCCGCGGTGGCCGGTCCGCCGACGGCGCCCGCGCCCACCTCCACGGCGGCGGCCGCGATCAGCTCGCCGGCGGCGAGGAACCCGGCGGGCCGCAGTAGCGCCCGCCGCGCGTCGACGTAGTACTGCGCCGTGGCCCCGCTGGAGAGCGTCACCTCGCCGATCACCAGCGAGTGCTCGCGCAGCTCCGCGAGCAGCGTCCCCTTGGCGGCGGCGAGGTCGGCCATCGGGGGCAATCCTATGACCAGGGGGGAGAGTTTTCGCCGTCAGATCCCTTGGATCCGTGTGAGAACCGGCTCAGCGATTGAAATCTTGTGTACCTCCCACGAGGTACACTCGTTCCATGGCAACCAAGCACCCGCGCGTCCAGGTGACGGTCGATCCCGAGCTGGCCGAGGCGATGGCGGCTGTTGACGCGCACCCGAAGAGTCGCTCGCGACTGATCCGCGATCTGGCGGTGCGGGGCGCCGAGGCCGAGGCCGAGGAGCAACGGCGGCGTAAGGAAGCTAAGGAGTTCTTCCGCAAGGTGGCTACCGGCGAGATCGACCTTGATTTCACCGGTGCCCAGGAAGCCTGGGAAGAACGGGAGGCCGAAGCCGAGTGAACGCGCGACTGCCGATGGTCGTCGATACATCCGCGTGGGCTCGCCTTCGCCGGCCCGCTGCCGCAACCTACTGGCAAGAGATAAACGACGAAGAGCTTCTGGTGGCATGCCCCGTTGCAACCCTCGAGATCCTTCGCATGGCCCGCGACGAGGATGAGTTCAGGGCACTCGACTCTAATTTCAGCGCCCTCCCTCAGGCCCCGGTCACCGCATCCGTCTGCGCGGCGGCCCTCTCAGCCTCTCGCGAGCTCGGCGCGCGACGGCGCCTGCCGGCGCCCGACTACCTGATCGCCGCCGCCGCGGCCGAGCGCGGCTTCGGCGTCCTCCATGCTGACAAGCACTTCGACCTGCTCGCCACCGTGCTCCCCTTCGAGAGCGTGCGGCTGCCCGGGTGACGCGCTATTAGCCGCGCGCGACCGGGTCGGCGAAGCCCTGCCGCCAGCTCGGGTAGAGCGGCTGCCAGCCGAGCTCGCGCTTGGCCTTGGCGTTGGACGCGCCGCGCAGCTGCGTGGCCGAGGCGACGGCGGCGCGGCCGGCGAGCAGGCGGGCGAGCCAGGCGGGCACGCGGAAGGGCTTCTTCGCGTCCACGGCGCTGCAGAAGACCGGCACCCACTCGCGCATCGGCGCCGGCTCGTCGTCGGTGACGTTGTAAGCCCCGGGAGCGCCGCGCTCGACCGCGGCAACGACCGCACTCGCCGCGTCCTCGACGTGGACGAAGGAGAAGGTGCCGTCGCCCTGGCCGACGATCGGCAGGCGACGCTTCAGCGCGTCCTCGGTCTGGGAGCCCTCGCGGTCGAAGAAGGTGCCCGGCCCGTAGAGCCAGCCGAAGCGCAGCACGACGCCCTCCAGGCCCTGCGCCTCGACCACCTGGCGCTCGAGGTCGGCCAGCGCCGCGGCGGCAGCGCCGAAATAGCCCGGCGCGGCGAGGTTGAGCGGCGCCTCCTCGTCCTTCACCCAGTCGCCCTCCGGCACGTAGAAGAAAGCGACGCTCTCGGCGAGGATCCGCCTGGCGCCGGCGGCCCGCGCCGCGGCGATCAGGTTGCGCGTGCCCTCGGTCCGCACCCGGTTGGTCGGCGCCAGCGGGTCCTCCTTTGCCCGGTAGTCGATCCGCGGCGGCAGCGCGGTGAGCAGGTGGACGACGACCTCCGGCGCCGCTTGGCGCAACGCCTTGTCCACCTCGTCGGGGGAGAACACGTCGCACCTGACCGGGGTCGCCCCGGCGGCGCGAATCTCCTCCAGCCGCTCCTCGCGTCGCGTCATCCCGGTCACCTCGTGCCCGGCGGCGACCAGCTGGCGTACCGCCGGCCGCCCGATCGCCCCG
Organism: uncultured Conexibacteraceae bacterium; assembly: GCA_964591825.1. GTDB lineage: Bacteria > Actinomycetota > Thermoleophilia > Solirubrobacterales > 70-9 > VRUE01. The sequence goes on along the minus strand of CAZQET010000168.1, from coordinate 12,270 downwards.
CTCGCTCCCGCCACGAAGACCCTCACCGCGCCACCTCCCGTTCGTCGTCTGCAGCCAGCCGTTCCGATACCCGCGCCAGCCAGGCCGAGGCGAGCGCGCCGAAGGCGATCGAGATCGTGTCCCCCCAGCCCCGTCCCTCGCTCTTCGCTTCGCCGGTGTCGAAGGCGTGGTTGAGCGCATGCAGCCCGTACCAGATCGCCCCCAGCCAGAGGATCGGCGCCCGCCAGGAGGCGCGCCACACGGAGATCCCCACCACGACCCCGAATGCCGCCGTGAACGCCCCCACGTCCCCCACGTAATGCGAGTTCTCGATCCCGTAGTGCCCGATCTGTTCGAAGAACGTGTCCGGCGCAATCAGCGCCAGCGCACCGAGGGCGATGTGGAAGACGGCGACGAAGAGCAGGATTGCCCGCAGCGCCCCCTCGCCCAACCACGGACGCGAGCGAGCGTTCATAGCTCGGTGCCCTCGTTCAGAATCTTCATGTACTCGTCATAGACATAGGTCTTGCCTCGGGCTCGGCCCGTCACCTCGCGCAGTATGCCCGCATCCTCGAGCCGGCCAATGGCTGCGTAGACGGGCGGGCTCGAAAGATCGAGCCGCTTGGCAGCCGCCGGCGCCCTGACGACGACGCCCTTGACGGCGAGGTCGAGCACACGCAATGCCGTTGGCGCTCCTCGCCGCAGCTCGTGAACCCGGTCGCGATCTCGCTCGATCATCTCCACGATTGCCTGGGTGGTCTCCGCAGTCGATCTGGATACCTCGATGATCCCTCTGAGGAAAAAGCTCAGCCACTCCTCCCATGCGCCGTCGGTGCGAACCGCCTGCAGCCGCTCGTAGTAGGCGTCCCGGTTGCGCTTCAGGTACAGGCTGAGATAGAGCAACGGTCGCTCCAAGACCTTCTGCTCCGAGAGCAGCAGCGTGATCAGAAGTCGTCCGACCCGGCCATTGCCGTCCAGGAAAGGATGGATGGTCTCGAACTGCGCATGGGCGAGAGCGGCCTTAACCAAGATAGGCGAGGGCTCGGGGTCGTCGTGGAGAAAGCGCTCCAGCGCCGCCATTGCCGGCTCGACCTCCTGCCAGGGGGGCGGCACATAGCGAGCGTTGCCAGGTCGGTCGCCACCCAGCCAGTTTTGGACGCGGCGAAAGTCCCCCGGCGCCTTGTCCGCACCTCGGCCGGTGCGCAAGAGCAAGCCGTGTGCTTCACGCAACAGGCGATTGCATAGGGGCAGACGGCCGGACTCGATCGCCTCGATGCCGTGATACAGCGCGGCGATGTAGTTGGCGGTCTCTTCGACATCCTCGCTGGGAGCGCCTGGCGCGACCTCGTTCTCGAAGAGCAAAAGATCCGAAAGCGAAGACATCGTTCCCTCGATCTGGGAAGAGAGCACGGCCTCCTTGCGAATGAACGCGTGCAGAAGATGGTTTGCATCCGGGAGGAGCAAGGTGATGCCATCCAGGCGACCCAGGGCTCGATTGGCATCGCCGAGCAGATCCTGGAGCTCGGGGCCGAGGTCCAGCGCAGGCGCCGGCGGGAGCGGCCTGGGAACGAAGGCAAAGTACCCCCCCGAGCCGTCCCTTGCCGGCTCGAGGTGGCCGGCTCGAGGCGAGGCCGTCGAGGTCCCGCTCATCTCGGCCTTGTGAAGCGTTCGCTAATCATCTCCCTAGCATAATAAGGGAAAACGCGGTATCGCTTACTAAGTAGAGAAGGGCCTAAGCGATCCTTTACTTGGCTAAAAGACGAAGATCGACTCGCCGTAGTGGAGCTGGTCGTAGATGCGGGGCTGGTCGGCGATGAAGGTGCGGACGCAGCCGTGGCTGGCGGCGTAGGTGGGGACTTCGGCGTAGCCGTGGACGGCATAGCCGTTGTGCCAGTAGAAGGAGTAGTACATCCCCTCCGAGTTGTAGCCCGGTTCGCGACGGTAGAAGGTGTAATGGCCGGTGACCGTCGGGGTCGAGGGCTTGCCCGTGGAGACCGGGTAGATGGCGAAGGGCCTGTCGCCCTTGGCCAGGACGAGCACCTGCTTGTCGAGCGACACCTCGGCGTGCTCGCCGGCGTCGGGGTAGCGGACGTAGTAGCCGCCGCGGTCGCCGAAGACGTCCTGGACGAGCCCCTTGCCGGCGCGCTCGGTGCGGGCCATGCCGTTGACCTTGCGGTAGGCGAGCACCTCGCGGCCGGTGCGGCCGTCGAAGCAGCGCCCGCCGCCCGCCGCGTAGCCGAGCTTCGCCATCGCCCGCTTGAAGCCCTTGACCACGCCGTCGCACTGCCCCGGATGTAGAGCGGGAAAGCTGACCCGCCAGCTCTTGCGCGCGGAGTTGTCGCCGCCGAGCGCCGCGGTCGCGACGTGCTTGGCAGCCGCCGCGTACTTGCCGTCCTTGCGCACGACGATCGAGGCCTTGAAGTCGCCCGAGCCGCCCTTGCCCTTCTGCACCGCGACGTTCCGGGTGAGCAGCTTGTGTCCGTCGAGATAGAAGGTGACGGCGACGTGCTGTCCAGCCACGAAGGGCGCCACCGTCCCCACCACCGGCACCTCGCTGTAGATCTGGGCCCTTCCCCCGTTCAGGTGGCCGACCTGGATCTTCACCGTCGCGTCGGGCGGCCCGCTCGGCTTGGCCGGTGGCGGCGCGGCCGAGGCGACGCTGGGCAAGGCCAGCAGCGCGACGACGGGGACGAGCAGGCGCTTCACCGGCCGGATGCTACTGACCGATCAGGGCGATCGAGTTGTTCAGCATGTGCAGCAGGATTCCCGGCACGATCGAGCCGGTGCGCTCGTAGAGCAGGGCCAGGACGAAGCCGAAGAAGATCAGCGGCGGGACGGCGCTGATCCCGGTCGTCGCGTGCAGGCCGCCGAAGATCAGGGCACTGATCAGCGCCGCGGCCAGGCGCGGCAGACGACTGCGCAGGCCGCCGAAGAGGAAGCCGCGGAAGCAGACCTCCTCGCTGATCGGGGCGGCGACGACGATCAGCAGGATCTGCACCGGCACCGCGCCAAAGTTTTCGGCGATGTCCTTCTGGTGCGGTTCGCCGAGGATCGCGGCGTAGGCGATCGCGAAGCTGAGGTAGGCGCCGACCGCGGCCAGCATCCACTTCCAGGCGCCGGGCCGGGGGCGGCGCAACCCCAGCTGGGCCGCGGCCTGATGCACGCTCGCCCCCTGGCCCGCGGCGATCGCGAAGGGCACCAGCAGGAAGCCGAGCGCCGTCGCCAGCTGCACCAGGGCGTTGGCCGCGTCGCCCAGGTCTTCGCCGGCGGCCGGGTGGGCGGCGATCAGCACCGGCACCGAGAGCACGGCTCCGGTCGCCAGGGCGAGCAGCAGCCCGAGGACCGCCATCCACGGCCCCCAGCTCACGTGGGGGAACGAGCGCCTTGCCGGTACGGTGCCCTCCATGTCGCCGGCAGTCTCACAGGTCTCGCGCTCGACCAAGACCCGGCTGCGCTTCCTGCGCCGCCTGATCATCCTCGTCGTCTTCCTCGTCCTGTTGGCGATCGCGCTCAGTCAGTTCACCGAGCTGAAGCGCCTCGCCACCGGCATCCTCGCCTCGACCGCCGTGCTGGCGGCGATCATCGGCTTCGCCGCCCAGCACACGATCGCCAACATGGTCGCCGGCGTCCAGCTCGCCGTCTCGCAGCCGATCAAGATCGGCGACCGGATCGGCTTCGAAGAAACCGAGGGCCGGGTCACCGACATCACCCTCTCCTATACCTACGTCGACCCCGGCGACGGCACCGCGGTCGTGATTCCCAACCAGCTCCTGGTCGAGGGGGTCATCCACAACCTCTCGACCGAAGACACCCAGGCCTGAGCCCGCCACCGCGGAAGTACGCTTTCCGCATGTCGCAGCGCAATCGTCGACGTCAGCGGCGGCGCGGGGGGATTGGCGGGAAGGTCGCGCTGGTCGCGGGCGCCCTCTTCCTCGCCGTTGCGCTGGCGGCGATCGCCGTCACGACCTGGGTGCTCGACGTGGCCGCCGAGGCGCCCTCGCTCGCCTCCTGCAAGCAGGTCGACCGGACCGGCAACTCGACCATCTACGCCGCGGATGGCAGCAGCCTCGGGCGCATCGCCTCCGACGAAGCGCACGAACCGGTCGCAATCGGGCGCGTCCCCAAGCGGCTGCAGCTCGCCACCGTCGCGATCGAGGACCGGCGCTTCTACGAACACGGCGGGATCGACCTCGAGGGCATCGCCCGCGCCGCGCTGAAGAACCTGGAGGCGGGCAGGACGGTCGAGGGCGGCTCGACGATCACCCAGCAGCTGGTGCGGGCGCTCTGCATCCGCAATCCCAAGCGCGACCTCGAACGCAAGATCATCGAGGCGAAGCTGGCGCTCGAGTACGCCGAACGCCACTCGCGCCGCCAGATCCTCGACCAGTACCTCAACACCGCGACCTACGGCACGGTCGCGGGGGCGACCGCGGTCGGGGTTGGCGCCGCCGCGCGGATCTACTTCTCCAAGCCGGTCTGGAAGCTGAGCCTGCCGCAGGCGGCGCTGCTGGCGGGCCTGCCGCAGGCGCCCTCGGAGTACAACCCGATCCTGCACCCGCGCGAAGCGCGGCGCCGGCGCGACTCGGTGCTCTCGCAGATGGCGAAGCAGGGCTACGTCACGCCGGCTCGGGCCGCTGCCGCCAGGGCGAGCGGGCTCGGGCTGAATGCCTCGGGCTCCTACTTCACCCACCGCGAGCCCTTCTTCTTCGACTACGTCGAACACGAGCTGGTTCAGCGCTACGGGGCGCGGACGGTTCGCGACGGCGGCATCCAGGTCCACACGACGATCGAGCCGCGCCTGCAGCGGGTCGGGTTGGAAGCGATGCGCTCGGCTCTGCCCTACTCGACCGACCCCTCCTCGGCCCTGGTCTCGATCGATCCTGCCAGCGGCAGGATCGAGGCGATGGTCTCCAGCGACAGCTACGACGCCAGCCAGTTCAACCTCGCCGCCCAGGGGCACCGCCAGCCCGGCTCGACCTTCAAGACCTTCGTCCTGACCACGGCGATCAAGCAGGGCATCGATCCCTACTCGACCTACTACGTCTCCAAACCGCTCGACCTCGACCTGCCCAGGTGGGGCCACTGGGAAGTGCACACCGCCGACGAGGGCTACCTCGGCCGGGTCAACCTGCAGCAGGCGACCGTGGCCTCGGACAACACCGTCTTCGCCCAGCTCGACCTCGACGTCGGCCCCAAGCGGGTGGCGGAAACCGCGCACTCGCTGGGGATCACCGCCCCGCTGGACGGGATCCCGGCCGAGGGGATCGGCGGCCTGCGGGTCGGCGTCTCACCGCTGGAAATGGCCGATGCCTACGCGACCCTCGCCGCCGGCGGCATCCGCCATCGCCCGGTGGCGATCGAGCGCGTCGTCTTCCCCGACGGTAGGACCGAGCGACCCGATCGCGAGCCGCCCCGCCGCGTCGTCTCCGAAGCGGTCGCCTACGAGGTGACCCGGCTGCTGCACGACAACATCACCGAAGGGACCGGCACCGCTGCCTACACCGGCTGCCCCGGGCAGGCGGGCAAGACCGGCACCACCGACCGCGAGACCGATGCCTGGTTCGCCGGCTACCAGCCGAATCTCTCGACCGTGACCTGGGTCGGCTACCCGCAGTCCAACGCGATCGAAATGACCGACGTGCACGGGATCACCGTCTACGGCGGCACCTTCCCGGCCGAAATCTGGCACTCGCTTTACTCGGGGGCAGAAGTTCCCTGCGAGGAATTCGAGAGGCCCAAGCGCCCGATCAGCTGGGCGCCGTTCTTCGGCCACTTCACCGCCAACGCGCCGAGCGACTCCAAGGGCGCGAAGGGAACCGCCGGGGGAGAAGCCAACCGCGCCAGGGAAATCGGCGAAGAAGTGACCGGCGGCTACAACCCCGACGCCTACGCGCCGGGCGCCGGGCAGAAGCCGACTCCGGTGCCCCCACCGCCCGCCGCCGGCGTCGGCACGGGGGGCGCGGCGACCGAAGCCGGGAGCGAATAGCTGAGCCTGGCGCCCGGTGTCGCCTACGGCCTGATGTGGGCCGGCTTCGCCGTCTACCTCGCCGCCCTGCGCTGGGCGCCGCGGCTGGGGCGGCGTCCAGCCGGCTGGGCGGCGATCGGCCTCGCCTTGGCGGCGTTCGCGGCCCTGCCGCCGCTGCTCTCCCACGACGTCTACAGCTACGTCGACTACGCGCGGCTCGGCGTCCTGCACGGGCTCGATCCCTACGTCCACCCTCCCCTCAGCGCCCCGGCCGACCCCGCCTTCGCCCACGTCACCTGGACCGAAGCGACGAGCGCCTACGGTCCCCTCTTCACCCTCGCCACCTACCCGCTCGCCTGGCTGCCGCTCGGCCTCGCCGTCCATCTGCTCAAGGCGGCGTCCGCGCTCGCGGTCCTCGCTACCGCCCTCCTCGTCGCCCGCCTCGCTCCCGCCCGCGGCGTCGACCCCCTGCGCGCCGCAGCCTTCGTCGCCCTCAACCCCCTGGTCCTGGTCCACGTAGTCGGCGGTCCCCACAACGACGCCTTCGCCGTCCTGCTGACGACCGTCGGCGTGGCGGCGATGCTCAGCGCCCGCGAGGCCTCGGCCGGCGCCTCCCTCGTCGCCGCAGCCGCCGTCAAGGCCTCTGCCGCCGTCCTCCTCCCCTTCGCCCTCCTAGCCGCCGCCAACCGCCGGCCGACGGGACGAAATCCGCGATCCCGCCGCCGACTTCGTCCCGTCGGCCGCATGCTCGTCGGCGGGGTCGCGGCGGGAGTGGGCATCGGGATGGCAGCGTGGCTTGGGTTTGGGTGGGAGTGGCTGCACGCGTTGGCACTCGCCGGCGAGAACCAGGGGCGCACGAGTCACACGAGCATCCCGATCACCCTGGCCCGCCTCACCGGTCTCGATCCCGACTCGGCTCGCGTCGCCTTTCTGGCGATCTACGCCGGCCTCGTCATCTACCTGCTCGTCTGGACCTGGCGAGGCGGCGACTGGCTCCGCGCCGCCGCCTGGGCAACCAGCGGCCTCCTGATCGCCACCGCCTGGCTCCTCCCCTGGTACCTCCTCTGGCCCCTGCCCCTGGCCGCCCTGTCAAGAGACCGCGTCCTTCAGCTCCTCCTACTCGGCCTGACCGCCTACCAGCTCGGAGCCCGTATCCCCCTGTAGCCATCTACAGCTCTGAACCTGGGCGACCCGGCGAGGCGCTAGTCGGGGCGGGTCCTGTCACGCCTAGCGCTCCACGGCGGCCTCTTCCTCCTCGAGAGACGGATGAATAACTCCAGTGTGGATCGCCCACCCCTCGCGCCTTCCCAAGGCCGTCACCGCCGCGACGTAGACGATCTCGACCACGGTCATCACACCCCTGACGACGATCGCGATCAGCGATCCCACGGCGAAGCTGTCGCCCACCGCGACCTTGACCGCCCAGGCGAACGCCGCATCGCGGATGCCGAGGCCGGCCGGCGCCACCAGGGTCACCAGCGCCGCCACGTAGCCGAAGGCCTGCGCCGCGCCGACGGTGGGGATGTCACTCGCGGAGACGTCGCTCACCGAGCGCGCCACGCACCAGAGGCCAACCGCGACCACGCCCCAGTTCAGCGCGTAGAAGGCGAGCACCGCGATCACGCCGCGCAGCGACATCACCTCTGGCAGCGACTCGCGGCCGAAGGCGCGCAGCACCCGGTTGGCGAGCGGTCCGAAGACCCGCGGGTGGAGCAGGAAGAGGGCCAGCGGGATCAGCGCCAGCACTCCCCAGCGCAGCGGCTGTCCCTGCAGGTCGGGATGGTCGATCAGGAAGTAGGCGGCGACGACGATCGCCGAGGTCGCCTGCAGCGCCTGTTCGTAGACGATGCTGGCGACCGTCAGTCGCCGCGGCACTCCGGCGCGCTCGGAGAGCAGCACCCTGCCCAGCACGTAGAGCACGCTGCCGGGCACGTAGCGCGCCAGCAGCGGCTGGCCCCAGGCGACCTGCGCCCGCCCGGCGCCCAGCTCGTAGCCGAGGAAGCGCAGGATCAGGTCCCAGCCGAGCGCGTTGAGCGCGTAGAAGATCGGCAGCACGATGAAGGCTGGGATCAGCCAGAGGACATGGAAGTGGACGCCCTTGGCCTGGATTTCCGACCACTGGTCGACGACGGTGAGGACGAGAAAGCCGAAGACGAGCACGGCGACGCCGAGCTGAATCGCCAGCCGCACCCGTCTGCTGCGCGGGGGCTTGCTGCCGATCGTCGCGCCGGCCTCGCCGATGCGGTGCAGTAGGGGCTGCCTGCGCTCCACTTGGTCGGCCACCTTAGAGGGACAATGGGCGCATGGGCGAGTTCGAGCTGCTGGCGCGGATACGCGAACGGCTACCCCCCGTCGGGCCCCGTATGCGGCTGGGCAGCGGCGACGACGCCGCCGTCACCGTGCCCGGCGGCGCCACCGCAACCTCGGTCGACGCAATCGTCGACGGCGTCCACTTCCGCCGCGAGCTCGCCGCCCCCGCCCAGATCGGCCACAAGGCTCTGGCGACCGCGCTCTCCGACCTCGCCGCGATGGGGGCCGAGCCCGGCGAGGCCTACGTCGTGCTCGGCGCGCCCCCGGATCTGGGTGAGGCCGACTGCCTAGCCCTCCTGGACGGCATGGCCAAGCTCGCCGAGCGGACGGGAACGACCTTGGCCGGCGGCGACCTCACCCGCGCCGCGAAGCTCTTCCTCGCCGTCACCGTCGTCGGCCACGCCCCCCGGGCGGAGGACTTCGTCACCCGTGGCGGGGCCCAGCCGGGCGACGCCCTCGTCCTAACCGGCGAGCTGGGCGGCGCCGCGGCGGGCCTGGCGCTGCTCACCAACCAGCCCCAAGACGGTGACTTCGCCTTTTTTGGACATATAGGGGGGGAAAACACGAAGTCAGCGTTGGAGGGGCGGCAACTGGAGCCCGAGCCGCGGCTCGCGGCCGGCCGGGCGCTCGCGCGGGCCGGGGCGACGGCGATGATCGACCTCAGCGACGGGTTGGGCGGCGACGGCGTGCACGTCGCCGAGGCGAGCGGCGTGGCGCTGCGAATCGAGGCCGGCGCCCTGCCGCGGGCAGCCGGCGTCGAGGAGCTCGCCGCGGCACTCGGGCACGAGGGCGCCTGGCGGCTGCTGCTCGGTGGCGAAGACTACGAGCTGCTCGCGGCCCTGCCGCGGCAGCGGCTCGAGGAGGCGCGGCAGGCCGTCGAGGCGACGGGGGAAGCAGGGCTCACTGAGATTGGCGAGGTGCGCGGGGGCGCGGGGGTCGAGATCAGGCTGCCCGGCGGGGGGACGCTGGAGCCGGCGGGATTCGACCAGCTCGCATCAGGCTCTCACCGGTGAGCAGCTCGCGCACGCCGCGGCGCTGCAGCATCGCGTCCGCGATCCGTCCCGGCTCGGGCTTGTAGTGGCCGGACTCGACCAGGCTCTTCAGCTGTCGCGGTTGCATCCTGCGCCTCATATCGACTCTCCATTCAACAACCTTAGTTCTAGGTACTCGCACATCTGTCCAACATAGGTTCCGCCCGCGTCCGCCATATGCGGGTTTGTGCAGGGAATATTCTCTTTTCATGCCGAATGGATCGACCCGCATTCTCCTCGTCGACGATGAGCACTCGATTCAGACGCTGCTCTCCTACCCGCTCCGCAAAGACGGCTATCACGTCACCTCGGCCACCGATGGCCGCGAAGCCCTGCAGCGCTTCGAAGAGGCGCGTTTCGACCTCGTCATCCTCGACCTGATGCTGCCCAAGCTGGACGGCGTCGAAGTCTGCCGCCAGTTGCGCTCGCGCAGCCAGGTGCCGATCATCATGCTCACCGCCAAGGGATCGGAGACCGACAAGGTGGCGGGCCTCGAGGTCGGTGCCGACGACTACATCACCAAGCCGTTCTCGATGCGTGAGTTCCGCAGCCGTGTCAAGGCCGCCCTGCGCCGCTCGCGGATGGCCGGCGAGCCGCGCAGCGAAGAGACGATCGACCAGGGCGACCTGGTGATCGACTTCGGCCGCCGGATGGTCACGCTGCGCGGCGAGGAGGTCAAGGTCACCTACGTCGAGTTCGAGATCCTCGGCGCGCTGGCGCGCTCGCCGGGGCGGGTGCTCAGCCGCGAGACCCTGCTCGAGCACGTCTGGGGGGACTCCGAGTACCGCGACCCGCGCACCGTCGACGTCCACATCCGCCACCTGCGCGAGAAGCTTGAGAAGGACCCCAAGGACCCCGAGTTCCTCTTCACCGTGCGCGGGGTCGGCTACCGCTTCCGGGAGTAGCCCGTGCCGCGCTTCAGGCCCCGCAACCTGGGCAACCGGATCGCCCTGATCGCGGTCGGAATCGCGGCGGGCACGGCGCTCCTCATCTACGTCTACACGGTCGCCATCGGCGGCTCCGCCAGCGGCCTGAGCGGGGTCAAGGGCCAGATCCTGATCGCCGGCCTGATCGCCACGGCGCTCGCCGCCGGCATCGGCGTCTACTACGCGCGCCTCGCCGGCGCCAACATCCGCCGCCTGCAGGAGGCGGCGCGCAAGGTCGCCGACGGCAACTTCGAAACGCCGATCCCGATCTCCGCCGCCGGCCAGTTGGGCCAGCTCGCCCGCACCTTCAACGAGATGCAGCGCCGGCTCGCCGAGCTGGATAGCGCCCGCAAGCAGTTCATCGCCAACGCCTCGCACGAGTTGCGCACGCCGATCTTCAGCCTCGGCGGCTTCATCGAGCTGCTCGACGAGGACGAACCGAGCCCGGAGGAGCGGGCCGAGTTCATCCACACGATGCGCGAGCAGATCGCCCGCCTGACCAAGCTCACGGCCGACCTGCTGGACCTCTCCCAGCTCGACGCCGGCGCCGTGGCGATGAAGAGCAGCAACGTCGACCTCGGCTCGCTGGCGCGCGAAGTGACGCGTGAGTTCGGCCCGCGCGCCGACCGGCGCGGATCGCGGCTGGAGCTACGCACGCCCGACCTGCCGGTGGTCGCGAGCGCAGATCCCGACCGCGTGCGCCAGGTCATCCGTATCCTCCTCGACAACGCCCTCACCCATACCCCCGAGGGCACCAAGGTGACCGTGACCACCTACTCCGTCAATCGCCGCGCCGAGCTGACCGTCTCCGACGACGGTCCCGGCATCCCGCGCCGGGTCCACAGCCGCATCTTCGAGCGCTTCTACACGGCCGACTCCGCCGGCGGCTCGGGCCTCGGCCTGGCGATCGCGCGCGAGCTCGCCCAGCGCATGAGCGGCCGCATCGCGATCGCCTCCAGCAAGCGCTTCACCGCCTTCACGCTCGACCTGCCGCGCTCGCGGTCGGCCGTGCCCGAGGCCAGCGCTCCGGCGGCGCGCCGGGCCGCCGCATGACGGGCGCAACGCGCAATCCCCCCGCCTGGGGAACAAAACGTTGCACCCGGCGGGGAGCCAGGGTGGCGACGATCCTGGTGGTGGGGCTGCTGCTTGGCGGCTGCGGAGGCGGGAGCAGCGGAGGCGGCTCCGCCGTACGGACTACAACCGTCACCGAAAGCACGCCCCAGGTCGCCGTGCAGGTCGCCGAATCCGGCTTCGACGCCGCCAAGGTCTATCGCGAGGCCTCGCCCGGGGTTGTGACCATCCGCTCGATCTTCCGCGGTGGCGGCGGGGCGGCCGAGGGCTCGGGCTTCGTCCTCGACCGCAGCGGGCGCATCGTCACCAACGCCCACGTCGTCACCGACGAATCGAGCGGCAAGCGCAGGCCGGCCAAGGAAGTGTTCATCGAGTTCCAGGATCGCAACGTGGTGCCCGCCAAGATCGTCGGCTTCGACCCGTTCGCCGACGTCGCCCTGCTCGAAGTCGAACCGGACGGCCTGGCTCTGCACCCGCTGCGCCTCGGCGACGACGGCAAGCTCCTGGTCGGCGAGCCGGTGGCGGCGATCGGCAGTCCATTCGGCGAGCAGCAGTCGCTCTCGGTCGGAGTCGTCTCGGCGACCGACCGCTCGGTCGAATCGCTGACCAAGTTCCAGATCGAGGGGGCGATCCAGACCGACGCCTCGATCAACCCGGGCAACTCGGGCGGGCCGCTGCTGGACGCCGGGGCGCGCGTGGTCGGCATCAACCAGCAGATCGAGACCAACTCCGGCGCCAACGACGGGGTCGGTTTCGCCGTGCCGATATCGGCGGTCAAGCGCTCGATCGCCCAGCTGAAGGCGAACGGCAAGGCCGAGTACGCCTACATCGGCGTCTCCAGCCAGGCGCTCTACCCGCAGCTCGCCGCCAAGCTCGGCCTCCCCACGGAGTTCGGCGGCCTGCTCGCCGAGGTCGTCCCAGGCGGCCCCGCCGACCAGGCGGGGCTGAAGGGCGGCAACCGCAAGCTCCAATTCCAGGCCGGCGAGTA
>CAZQET010000167.1:0-2287 GCA_964591825.1 uncultured Conexibacteraceae bacterium | reverse complement strand
CCCTCACCTCACCCTGCACGTATCGCTCAGCGTCGTCCCCAGCTCAGCGCCACCCTCAAAGGCAAAGGTGGTGCGCGCCAGGGGGAAGGGCGCCTGGCTAAAGCCCTTGGGGGCAGGGCAGCCGGCGGAGACGTAGGAGCGCTGCTTTCCCTGGTAGCCAAAGCGCCGTGAGAGCCGCATCTGGATCCCGGTCAGGTTGCCCCAGCTGCGAAGCGAGGCGGGCAGCTTGGCAAAGAGCAGGGTGCCAAAGCGCCCCTTTGAGATCTGCTTCACCGCGAAGGGGATGACGAAGGAGCTGGCGAAGGGATGGGCGGCATAGATCTGGCCGTAGAGGACCGGCTTTTTGTGCTGCTCGGCGTTAAAGAGCAAGAGCTTTCCTTCGGTCTCATAGCGTTCTTGTTCGCCGAGGCCGATCAATGCCTGAAAGCTGCCTTTGCCGACCAGGGCGCTCTTGCAGTTGGCGAGCGCACGGTGGGTGGAGGCGGGCTGAATCCTCGCGATCGGGCACAGAGGGAGCCCGGTGGTGTCAAAGAGCCCGTGGCGATTGATCTCGATCGAGATCGTCTTCAGCTGTGGCGGGGGGCTGCCGTCGGTGGTCGAGATCTGCCCGCCGACGGTGACCGAGATCGGCGCCACCCCCTCGCGGGGCAGGCGGTGGGGGGAGAGCTTGCCGTTGACGGCCACCCGCAGGCTGCCTTCCTGCACGACGCCGGCCAGGGCGCTCGCCGCGGCGAAGAGCAGCGTGGCGCAGGTAATGGCGAGGGCTGTCTTGGCGATCTGCGGGGTGCTCATCTCTCTCCTCTCTAGAGAACCAGTTCGATGCCCAAAAGAGCGTTGATCCCCCAACGGCCACCTTCTCGGCGCAGCGGCATGTTGAAGGCCTTGCCTGTGGTGTCGCGGTAGATGAGGAAGGCCTGGGGACCCTGGGCGCGGTAGCTGAGGACTTCGTTCTTGCCGCTCGGCAGGGTGCTCGGCGGGACTTTGGAGAGCAGCAGGCCGAGCCCTGCGGCGCAGCCTCCTCCCCTCGCGCTCTTTGCCAGCTCGGCGAATTTACTTTGCAAGAAGCCACTCAGCTTCTGGCAGGCCGACCCCCATTCTTCTGCGGCCAGGGCGGCGAAGTAGGCGCCAAGCAGCTGGGTTGCCGCGATCCGCTCAGAGCTCTCGGCCTCCGTCCCGTATCGCTGGATCGAGTTGTCGCCTCCCTTGGCGATCGGCACCCCGGGGGCGAGGGCGCTGGTGCCCTGGTTTGGCAGCGGTTCGGGGTCGGTGAAGGCGCTGGGCTTTGCCTCCTTGGAGGGGCTTTCCTCCTTTGCCGGGCGTGGCGGTTTGCCTTCGGTGCTTTGCTTGGGCTTGGCGGTCGCGGTGCTCGTCTTCGGGTTGGCCGCGGTCGCGGTGCTCGTGCCCGTGGCAGAGTCGCTTCCTCCGCCGCAGCCGGGCAGGGCGAGGAGGCAGGCGAGGGCGAGGGTCGGCAGGGCTGCTTTGGCCCTCATCTGAGCTTCCGGTGTGCTCTTCGGTGGTGGCGGTGACGCGGATGGAGGTGACGCGGCCTTGCCTCCATCGTTGCCGGTGCAGCCGAGGACGGCGAGGCGCTCGAGGAGATGGCGGCGGTCTGCGAAGCGCTTGCCGCCCCGAAGGGGCCAATCCCCGAGCCGCTACCGGCAATGGCTGCGAGACCGACAGTAGGCGGGCTCGCCGAAGCGACCTGGGAATTCGGGCCGTACCGGAGGATGCCGGCCAGGTCGGTGTTGCCGGAGGTGACGTAGACGTCGCCGAGTTCTTTGGAGTTGTCGACCGCGAGCCCCGCGGGCCGGGCGTCGATCACCATCTGGCTGAGCACGCCCAGATAGGAGCCGGTGGTGGACGTGAAAACCTCGACCTGCGCGGCGGGCTCCTCTGTGTAGGTGGGCTGCAGGTCATCGACCACGTAGAGGTTCCCGGTGCGCGACCAGTCGACCGCAAGCGTCGCCTGGCGCAACGAGCTGAAGCCGCTCGGCGGCCCCGTGATCGTCAGCTGCGGAGCGGTCTTGCTGATCGCCGGCGCGTAGACCTTGACCGTGTCGGTGGAGGCGTCAGCGACGTAGAAGCGCCCGGAGGAATCAATTGCCAGCCCATATCCCTCGCCCAAGCTGCCGGCGCCGATCTTCAGCGGCGCCGCGCCGTCCATCAGCTGCGCGCCGCTCGGTTCATAGCCGGTGATGTAGGTGCGATCGTCGACGTAGACGTCGCCCGAGCTCGGGTCGACGGCGACGCCGGTGGGATGGGCTTCATCGACCCCGGCGCCCGCCAG
>CAZQET010000166.1:0-3085 GCA_964591825.1 uncultured Conexibacteraceae bacterium | reverse complement strand
CTGTGGCGGGGGTCGAGGCTGCTGCGGGAGGTGCGGAGCAGCCTGCCGGCGCGGCTACGTAGGGCCAATTCGTAGCCGCGCCTGGGCAGACCGCCTGGGCGCAGGCTGACCATTCCGTCGAGCGGCGTTTGCAGGGACTCGACGGCTGCGCCCTCCCCCCTGGCCGGAACGCGCCCGGAGAGCGTGACGCTCGTCCGCCCCTGCCAGGGCGAAAGCGTGTCTTCGCGGATCGCCCGGAACGCGGCGGGGCCCGGCCTCAGCTCCGGGCTGTAGCGCCACTGGACGGGCAGGTCCGGGAAGCGGTAATGGGCAAAGGCCTCGGCAAAGGCCTCACCCGGGTCCTCGAAGTAGTGCGTGCCCTCGTTGCCTGGGTAGAAGCGGTGGTGGCGCTCCCCCTGGCAGACCCCCTCGACGCTGGCCCAGCGCTCCGTCCCCCAGTCGATTGCGCTGCCAAAGGGCGACGGCAGCTCGCGATGCTGGGCGACGTGGTGACCGTACTCGTGGGCGAGCACGAAGTCGAAGGTGGCGCCGTCGCTGTCAGCTTCTTCATAGCCGCCGATGACGATCTTGTTCTCGCCGCTGAAGTAGCAGGCCTCGGCGCCGAAGCCGCAGTCGAAGCCGAGCTGATATTCGGTGTCGAGCTGCACGGTGAGCAGGTTCACCTCATCGCCGTGGATGAGCGTGCCGATGAAGTCGGCGACCCGCTGGGGATCCTTGACTTCGCAGAGTTCCGCGCACGACTGTGTTACGGCGACGGCGATCGTGGCGCCGCTGCCGTCGCCGATCGAGTAGCGCTGCGACGACGCGGATGCCGAGATCCGCGCCGCCGCAGCGCCAGGCTCGCCCAGCACGACGTCCTGCATCGGCACCGCGGTGCGCGGTACCTCGAGCGAGACGCCCTTGCCGGGACGCTCGGCGGCGGCTCCTCCCGGAGTCGCCAGGAGAAGCAAGGTCATGGCTATACCCGCAAGCG
The DNA here is from genome assembly GCA_964591825.1 of uncultured Conexibacteraceae bacterium. Lineage (GTDB taxonomy): Bacteria > Actinomycetota > Thermoleophilia > Solirubrobacterales > 70-9 > VRUE01. The sequence goes on along the minus strand of CAZQET010000166.1, from coordinate 2,112 downwards.
CCCCCGCCGGGCGCCCGCTCACGGGGCGGGACCGGGCCTTATCTCGTAGGCGCGGGCGGGCAGCGAAGCGGAGAGCGGGCGGCGGGCCGGGACGGACCGGCCAACAACGGCGCCACGGCGCCGGCGCACACGGGCGGCCCAGCGGGGCCGCGCCGGTTCAGCGCTCAGCAACGCCGACCAGGTCTCGGTATCGATCGTCCCGTTCGAGGGCAGGCCGCTGACAGCCTGGAAGGCGCGCACGGCGTCATAGGTCCGCTTGGAGAAGACGCCGGTCACCGGCAGCCCGGCCTCACCGGAGCCGACCAGGTGCTCCTGCGCCCAAACGACCATGTCGCCGCGGCTGCCCCGTTTCAGCAGCGGATTTTCGGCGAGCGGCTGGTAACCGGCAAGTGGGCGCACCGCTGTCGATCCCAGCGCCCGCCAGCCGGCCGCATTCGTTTCCTGCCAGTCCCACCAGCTCGGCTGTAGCCCACCGTAGCTGGCGGCGAAGCGACGGAAGCTGAGGATCTGGCCGGTGCCGGCGCCGCCATAGGTCTGCCCGACCGGGTAGATCGGGTGCCCCCAGATGCGGTTGTAGAGGTAGGTGTGTTCGTAGACGGTGCGGACCGAGGTGCCGATCGCCTTCCAGTACATCTGCGGCTGGTTGAAGGTCGCTCCTTCCGGTCCGAAGAAGACCGAGTAGGGAAATGCCGGGTGGTAGTCGACGTAGGGGAAGCCGGCAAGCGAGAGCGGGAAGCCGGGGCCGATGCGGGCGCGCAGGGCGCGGACGTAACGTTCGGCCGAGGCGTAGCGACCCTCGTAGGCGGCCTCGGCGTCGATCACCAGGCAATCGGCGCCGCGACGCACGGCGGCCGCGCCCACCCTCGCCTCGGCCAGCGGATGTTCGCCGTAGACGAACTGCCAGGCGCAGACGTCGAGCCCTCCAGCGTGCAGCGCCCGCACTAGGCCGGCGCTGAACTGGCTCCAGAAGCCGGCGCCGTCGCCGGCCTTGACGTAGACGGTGCCGATGCCCGAGCGCTTGGCACGGGAGACGATGCGGCCGAGATCGCCGTCTTCGGAGCGGTCGACGTACCAGACCCACATGCCCTGGCGGTCGAAGGGCGTGTCGCCGGTGGGAGCCCCCCCGGCGGGCTGGGCGGTCGCGGGGTCGGCGGGGCCCCCGGCTCCACCCGGAGACGCGCAGGCAGGGGCTGACATGTAGGCGGTGAACGCCATCGCAAGGAGGGAGACCGTGAAGAGCGCTGGGCGGAACCCTGGCGCCGCTAAAGAGCCGTTCTTCACGTCAACTGCGAACACGGTAGCGGCCATCTGGCTGCGGGCAAAGCAAGCGCCATACCATTGGCGTACCCAAAATGGTCGCGAGTGTCGACTCCTGTCTCGCTGCGGAACCGGCCGTCACGCCGCCCTAGTATGCAGCCACTTCTCGCCACGTTCAGCCAGGCCGCCGCGATCCTCCGCATTCGCAAGATCTCCTGCATCGGCGCCCTCGCGATCGCGGCGCTGGCGAGCGCCGCCCCCGCGAGCCTGGCTTCCCCACCCGAACTGCTCCACGTCACGATCCTCCAGCGAGGGCACGACCTGGCGTTCCAGGTGCTCGCCTCTCCGCGAGTCAGCCTCGCCTCTCTCGATCGCATCCCCACGGAAGCGCCGCTCGCGCTACCTCTGCCTCGAGCTGCGTCGTGCCGGCCGCGGGGGCGCTCGCCGACTCTGCCTCGGCGGTAGGCCAAAGACGCACCAGCGCGTCGGCCTGGAGCTGCTCAACGCCTCCGGACAGACCGTCGGCAAGGACGATCTCCCGCGACCGTAAGGTGGACGGCTGGGGGCAGGCTGGCGACGAAGGCCACGGTCACGCAGCTGCTCGGCCAGCGAACCTTCTACAGGCCTTACGGGTGATTCGAGCCAAGCGGCGCCCGCTCTTCGTCGAGCCGCCATACTCCCGCCCATGATCGTCGAGAGGACCGAGAATCCGCAGTGGCTGTCCAACGCCTACCTGGTCGCCGACGAGGCGGGCGGCAGCGGCGTGCTGATCGACGGCAACGACGACCTCGGCCCGCTGCTCGACCGAGCCGAGCGGGACGGCATCGAGATCACCCACATCCTCGTCACCCACCC
>CAZQET010000165.1:0-5582 GCA_964591825.1 uncultured Conexibacteraceae bacterium | reverse complement strand
AGCGCGTACATGAACTCCGAGGCGAGGATCTTCTTCGCCCGCGTGAACATCTGCTTCTCACCGGTGCAGAGGCCCTTTTCCATCTCGCGGATGGCGAGGTTGCGAACGACCTCGGCCAGCTCGAAGACGTCGCCGGTCTTGATCTTCTCGCGGTTGTACTTGAAGCGCCGGTTCCAGTTCTTCGGCATGTCCGACACTTCGTCGGTGAGGACACCGGTCACCTTCTGGATTTCCACCTCGTCGATCACCCGGCGAAGCCCGGCAACGCCGGCGTTTTCGCACGGGACCATCACCGTGAGCTCGTTGTGGAGGATCTTGATCGTGAGGTACTCACGCTCCTCCCCCATCAGCTCACGGCTCTCCTTTTTCAGCACGAGGCCAGCACCGTGATGGGGGTACACGACCTTGTCCCCCTCTTCGAAATCGCAGACGTAAGGGACATCGACGTCCGCTTCGAAGCCCGCCTCCATGGCCTCCTCTGCTAGCTCGGAAATCGGACTGCTCCTTTCTCTCGTCAACGGCGCCATTCGCCGTTCAGCTCTGTAGGTACCGGTCGACCAGGTCGACCTCCTGAAGCCTGCGCAGGCCCTCGCGGATGTCCTTGGCTCGCGTGGAGCCGACACCGTCGACGGCCTCCAGGTCGGCGTCGGAGGCAGCGAGGACCTCCTCCAACCCACCCAGCTCCTGGATGATCTTCTGGACGACAAGCTTGGGGATGCGCGGCACGCGGCCGAGCACGCGGTAGCCGCGGGGGGCGACCGGGAAATCGAGCGTGTTGAGCTTGCGGTCGTAGCCGAGCAGCTCGGCGAGACGGCCGAAGTCGAGCACGTCCTCGTGTGGCAGCCGCGCCAGGGACTGCAGCACGGTGGCGAGGTTCTGCTCGGAATCCTCGACCGAGTAGTCGCGCACCAGGGCGGTCTTGTCGGTGGCGACGCCGACCATCGTCTCCTCGAGCTGCATCTCGATCAGGCGTCCCTCGGTGCCGAGCTCGACGATGTAGCGCTCGACCTCGACCGCCATCCGGGTAACCAGCTCAGCGCGCTGTAGCACCGCCAGCGCGTCGTAGAGGACACCGCCGCCCTCAAACTCGAGCACGGTCAGCCGGGTGGAGACCTGGTCGAGGCGGGCCCTGTACTTGTCCAGCGTCGCCAGGCCCTGGTTGGCCTTGGCCAACACCGCGGGAATGTCCTGGAGGATGTACTTCGTCCCCTCGACGTAGAGCGAGACGACGTCACGGCGCTGGGAGATCGCGATCACCAGCGCCTCGGTCTGTTTGGAGACGCGCTCGGCGGTGCGGTGACGGGTGCCGGTCTCCGCCGAGAGGATCGTCGGGTCGGGCAACAGCTGTACGATTGCCCAGACGATCTTGGTCGCCTCGGAGTTGAGCACGATCGCCCCGTCCATCTTCGCCACCTGGTAGAGCATCGCCGGCGTGTAGTCGATGTCGAGCTGGATCCCACCCGAGAGCAGGTGGGAGATGTCGCCGGGGTCGCCGACGACGATCAGGCCGCCGGTGCTGGCGTGGACGATGTTGTCGAGCCCCTCGCGCAGCGCGGTGCCCGGTGCAACCACGTCGAGAGCCCTGAGGAGGCGGGGATCTTGGCGTTCTGACAACTCATGAAGCTCATCCCCAGGAAACGCTGACATCGCCCTAGGATGCCAAAAACCGCTTTGGAATGCGGTGTGGCTAATCCCAACTTGACAGGTCGGAATAGACGTTGTCAAGCGAACCGCTCACCCAAACCCCCGAATTACGCTCTTAACCGCCTTCCTCGGCGCCGAGTGATGGATTGACCCACGCATAAAGGGGGCAAATCCATCAGTGAGCCTTCTATAGGTGGAAGCGGCGGTGGTGAAGGTGGTGTTGGAGCTGGCGTGGGTGAGGCTTGCCGGCGACTGTCGGATCGGGGCCCGAGCTCTCGGGGTCGCGGACGAAGGCCCAGGTGAGCGCGGTCCCCAGCGCACAGAGGCCCACCAGAACCCACGACGAGCCCGCCACCGCCGCCACGAAGGAGCTGCCGCCATCCTCCAGCGCGTGGAAGACGGCGCCTGTCGCGGCCAGCGCGATCGTGCCCGCCATCACCCGGTCCATGGCCAGCACCCCGGAGGCGATGCCCACCTTCTCAGCCGGCATCGCCGCCATCGCAGCGGTCGACATCGGCGCGTAGACGAGACCGAGCGCGATGCCAAAGAGCAGGTAACCGACCAGCAGCAGGCCGTAGCCGCTGCCCTCGGTGAGCCGCGTCAGCACCAGCAAGCCCAGCGTCCCGCAGGCCATCCCGGCGGTCATCAGCCGCCGCGCTCCGAAGCGAGCGATCAGGCGCGCGGAGAACGGCGAGATGACGACCATCGGAGCGGTGATCGGCAGGATCATCGAGCCGCTGAGCACAGCCGAATGCCCGCGCACGTCCTGCAGGTACTGAGGCTGAAAGAACATCACCGCCCAGTAGGCGCCGACCAGGGCGAAGGCGGCGGCGCTGGCACCGAAGTAGGAACCGTTGCGGAAGAGGGCAAAGTCGACGATCGGCTGCCGCACCCGGTGCTCGATTCCCCAGAAGGCGAGGAGGGACGCGATGCCGACCACTGCGGCGATCGCGATCGCACCGCCGCCCCAGACCCTGCTTTGCACCAGCGCCAGCACGACGCCCGCGAGGCCCACTGCCAAAGCAATCAGGCCGCTGAAGTCGACCCGGCGACCGGAGCCGGGGTCGGTCGACTCGGGCGCCGCCGCGTTCGTAATCGCGATCCCGGCCAGCGCCACCGGCAGGTTGATCCAGAAGATCGCCCGCCAGTGGATTTCGACCAGGAGCCCCCCGACCAGGGGGCCGATGGCCAGTGCCAGCGCAGAAACCCCTGCCCAATCCCAAGAGCACGCGCCTGCTCAGAAGCCGGGAAGGCATTGCAGACGATCGCCAGGGAGAGCGGCAGCATTGGCGCCGCGCCGATACCCTGCAGGATCCGTCCGGCGATCAGCGCCTCCTGACTTCCTGCCGCGCCTGAGACCACCGACCCGGCCGCGAAGACGATCATGCCGGCGAGGAAAAGCCGCTTGCGGCCGAACATGTCTCCCAGACGCCCGGCGGTAACGACGAAGACGGTAATCGCCAGCAGGTACCCGTTCATCACCCACTGCAGGCCGGCCGAGGTGGCGCCGACGTCGTGGCGGATGCCGGGCAGCGCAAGCGCCACTACGGTCGAGTCGAGCATCAGCAAGAAGAGCCCGGCGCAAGTCCCCGCCAACGTCCACCAGGGTCTGTTGCTCTCATCGATCCGCATCGAGCGGCGACGCTATCCCGCCCCGCGGATGCGAACTGCATCAAATTCTCTACCCACTGGACCGAGAATTTGATGCAGTTCGCTCGGGTTGATGCAGTTCGCTCAGGGAGCGACTAGGTCGCGAGTGGGGTCGATGTGCCAGCGGGCCCCGACCTCGGCCAGGTCCGGGGTTAGCGGCCAGCGGTCGGGACGCTCCTCCCCCTCGTGCTGCGGATTGGCGCCCTTGAGCGCCATACAGCCGGTGTTGTCGCCGATCGCTCGAATCGCGGCGATGTCATCCTCGGTGAGCTTCTGCTCCCCCGGAAGCCGGGCCAGCTCCAGACGCTTGTGCTCGATCGGGCGGGCCTCCGGGTCGGCCTCCTGAATTAGGGTCGGGACCACGCACGCGACCGCGGGGTGGGCGAGGTTCCACTGGCAGGCGAGATGCATTGGGGAGAGGCCGGTCCGCTCACGGAGCGGATCGAGTCGCTCGAGCTTCTCCAGCCCCGCCTCGATCCAACCCTCGGGACGGAAGGCGCGGTGATCGCCTTTGGCCAGCTCCATGCCCGGCCGCAGATCGCCCCAGAAGAGGCCGCCGTAGTCGACCACGCGCGTGATCACCTTCACGCCGTGCCTCTCGGCCGCGTCGAGACAGAGCTCACCGGGCCACGGCTCGAACGGATTGAGGATGATCATCGCCCAATCGATCCGCCCCCCGAAGCGCTCCAGGCAGGAGATCAAGTCGAGCGTGAAGCCGTTCGCCGGCCCGGGGGCAACGCCGATCTGCGCCGTCAGGTCCGCCTCCCGCAACGCCTCCATCCCGTCCCAAACCGCCTCGCTCGAATAGCCGATTCGGTCGGGGTTGTGCAGCAGAAGCAGGTCGAAACGATCGACACCGAGCCGCTCTAGGCTTTTCTCCGCCGCCGTCCGCAGATAGCTCGCGTACTCCCCCTCGCCCCGCAGCCGCGGATCGGTGAACCGCGGAAACCCCCGAGGCCCATCCCGCTCCCCCTCGTAGAAGTCATGCCCCACCGCACCGACCAGGCAGTACTCATCATGAGAAACCCCGTCTAGAGCGCGCCCCAGCAGAGAATCCGCCTCGCCTTGGCCGTAGGCGTCGGCAGTGAGCAAGGTGTCGATGCCCGCGCCGGGCCGCAGCAGGGCTTCGAGCCGTTCCTCCTCGACGGTCTCGCCGAAGCGCAAGAAGCGCCCCCCACTCCAAGTGCCGATCGCTGCCTGTCCGGGCTCAAGCATCAGCGTGAACGATATTCCGCAGCTCGCGCGGGTGGCGTAGGGTGAGGGGGTCGAGGACAGCCCGTGGACTGCCCGCAGGCCCCCTCACCCCCCGACAGGACCCGCGCGCCTCTGCGACTAATCGTTCTCGGTTTTCGATGACTCCGCCGGCTCAGGCGATTCGTCGCTTGGACCGTCGTCCTTCTTGGCGCCCACGCCGACCTTCTCGGGCTCCGGCTTGGCCTTCTTCACCAGCGCCGGCTTGCGCGGCTTGACGATCTTCAGGCTGAGCGGCTTGTCCTCTTCGTCGCCGGAGGCATCGCGCTCGACCATGACCGTTGAGCCCGGCGTCATCTGGCCCTGGCGCAGGACCTCGTCGGCGAGCGGATCCTCGATGTAGCGCTGGATCGCGCGGCGCAGCGGCCGGGCGCCCATTGACGGGTCCCAACCCTTGTCGACGAGCAGGTCCTTGGCCTCATCGGTCAGCTCCAGCTGCAGCTCGTGCTCGGCGACCTGAACTCGGACCCGGTTGATCAGCAGGTCGATGATCTCCTTGACCTCTTCCTTGGCCAGCTTGTGGAAGACGATCACCTCGTCGATCCGGTTGAGGAACTCAGGCCGGAAGACTTTCTTCAGGTCGCTCATGATCCGGTTCTTCATGTCGTCGTAGGACATGCCGGTCTCATCGGCGACGGTGAAGCCGATAGAGGTGTTTTTGGCGATCTCCGAGGCGCCGATGTTCGAGGTCATGATCACGATCGCGTTGCGGAAATCGACCGTGCGGCCCTGGGCGTCAGTGAGGCGCCCGTCCTCGAGGATCTGCAACAGGATGTTGAAGACGTCGGGGTGGGCCTTCTCGATCTCGTCCAGGAGCAGCACCGAGTACGGCTTGCGGCGCACGGCCTCGGTCAGCTGGCCGCCCTCGTCGTAGCCGATGTAGCCCGGAGGCGAGCCGACCAGGCGCGAGACCGCGTGCTTCTCCATGTACTCGGACATGTCGATGCGGATCAGGGCTTCCTCGTCGCCGAACATGAACCCCGCCAGCGTCTTGGCCAGCAGCGTCTTGCCGACGCCCGAGGGCCCCACGAAGATAA
>CAZQET010000164.1:0-4366 GCA_964591825.1 uncultured Conexibacteraceae bacterium | reverse complement strand
GCGATGCGCGACATGCTCTTCCGCAGCCGCATCTTCAACTACCTCGCTGCCGCCACGCCCGGGCTCAAGGAGCTGGTCACGATCGGCAAGTTCTGGGAGCTGGCCCAGCTCGACCGCAAGGTGAAGCGCGGGCGTAAGTACGACCTGGTGATCGTCGACGCCCCCGCCACCGGCCACGGCATCGGCTTCCTGCAGACCCCGCGCACCTTTGCCAACATCGCCCGCGTCGGCCCGATTCACTCCCAGGCGCAGCAGCTCGACCGGCTGATCACCGACCAGGAGCACACCGGCACTGCGATCGTCGCCCTGCCCGAGGAGATGCCCGTCAATGAGTCGGCGGCGCTGGAGGCCGAGCTGCGCGACGAGGTCGGCGTCGCCGTCGACCGGGTCTACATGAACGGCCTCTACCCCGAGCGCTTCTCCGGCGAGGAGGCAGAGCGGCTCTCGAAGCTCGCCGAGGGCGAGGACGGAGCCGCTCGCGCCGCGGCGCGAGCGGCCGTCTCCGAGCACGACCGAGCCCGCTCGCAACGTGCCCAGCTCGCCCGTCTGCGCCGGCGGACGCAGGCGCCGGTTAAGACGCTTCCCTTTCTCTTCGAGCCCGAGCTCGGCCTCGAGGGCGCGCGACGGCTCGCCGGGAGGTTGGGCTGATGGCTGCGGTCGGCGATCTGCTCGAGGGCAAGGACATCTGCATCTGCGCCGGCTCGGGCGGCGTCGGCAAGACGACGACCTCAGCCGCGATCGCCGCCGGGATGGCGGCACGGGGGCTGAAGGTCTGCGTGCTGACGATCGACCCCGCCAAGCGACTCGCCGACTCGCTCGGACTCGAGGAGCTCGGCAACGAGGCCAAACGGGTCGACCCGGTCCTCTTCACCCGCCACGGGATCAAGATCGAGGGCGAGCTCTGGGCGATGATGCTCGACCCCAAGGCGACCTTCGATGAGCTCGTCGCCCGCCAGGCCCCCGACGAGGAGGCGCGCGACCGGGTGCTCGGCAACCGCATCTACCAGCAGATCTCCAGCGCCCTCGCCGGCTCGCAGGAGTACATGGCGATGGAGAAGCTCTTCGAGCTGCACAGCGAAGATCGCTTCGACCTGCTCGTCCTCGACACGCCGCCAACCCGCAACGCCCTCGACTTCCTCGACGCACCCAAACGGCTGACCCAGTTCATCGAGGGCCGCTCGCTGCGCGTCTTCATGAAGCCGACCGGGCTGGCGGCGAAGGTCGTGGGCCGCGGCGCCTCGGTCGCGCTCAGCGTCTTCAAGCGCATCGTCGGCTTCGACCTGCTCGCCGACCTAGCGGAGTTCTTCAACGCCTTCAGCGGCATGGTCGACGGCTTCCAGGCGCGGGCCAAGCGGGTCAACAGCCTGCTCGCCGACCCCCATACCTGCTTCCTGGTCGTCTGCGGGCCCCAGGGCGAGCCGGTCGACGAGGCGGTCTACTTCCACCGCAAGCTGGTCGAGGCGAAGCTCCCCTTCGGCGGCGTGATCGTCAACAAGGTGCACTATCCCGCCGAGGAGCTGCGCGGCGACGGCGCCGAGCTGGAAGCCGCGCTGGCGGAGAAGCTCGGCGACGCCGACCTCGCCAAGCGGGTGAGCGACAACTTCGCCGACTACCAGGCCCTGGCCGAGCGCGACGCGCGCAATATCGAGCGCCTGGCCCGCGAGCTGCGCGCCCAGGGCGTGATCCGCGTCCCCTACCTCGACGAGGACGTGCACGACCTCGCCGGCCTGGCCGAGATCAACCGCTACCTGTTCGCCAGCAGCGAGGAGCGGATCGAGATAGCCGCCGGCCGGGCCTAGCCCGCCCGGCGGCGCTCGTACTTCAGCTCCCGAACCTCCCAGTCTGCGTCCTCGGGCACCGGGAAGAGGTGACGGACGCGGGGGGTGTCGATGCGCTCGCGGTGCTGGACATCGCCCTCGATCGCGGGGAAGTCGAGGGTGCTCTCCGGCGCCTCGACCTCGTCGAGCCAGGGCGTGGCCGTGATGCGGATCTCGCCCTCGGCCGGGATCGGCTCGAGGATGCGGGTGTCTTGCTCCATGTCGTGCTCCTCCTCTGGCAGGTGAAATTCCTCGACCGGCACCTCCTCGACCGCAGCGGACGGACGTGAGATCGAAATCTCGGCCGGGGCAGGAACGTCCTCAGCGACGGCGATCTCGACGTCGCCGCCACTGAGGCCGGTGGCGATCAGGGTCTCGTCGGCGGCTTTGTTGAGGTCGGCGTCTAGCTCGCCGAGTGCGGTCTGGCGCAGGATGCGTCGCACGCCCCCCTCGACCCAGGCGGCGGTCGCCAGGCCGGGCAAGGAGGGGGAGCCGTTCATCAGCGCCCGCTCCAGCTCGAGCGCGCTCTCGATCCGCTCGCGAGCCTCGATCCGGTCGACGGACTCGTCGGCGATCAGCGCCGAGGCCCGCATCGGCAGCGAGGCGCCGACCGGCCCGTGGCCGTCGAGCACGGCGCGCAGCGCCAGCAGGTGGTCGCTCAGGCCCTCCAGCGCCGAGCCGCGCCCGCAGCCCATCTCGAAGCGGGCGACCCCCCAGGCGAGAGCGCCGTCGGGGTCGGGGCGCGCCTCCAAAGCCGTGGCGAACTCACCCAGCTCGATCGCCTCTCCCTCACTCAGCTCGTAGGCGCCGGGCCGCGTCGATGGCGCGCCGGTCGCGAGCCGCGCCCAGCGGCCCTCGCCGGTCGGGGCGAAGGCGTAGGGGCCCAGCCCGACGCTGCCCGATTTGAAGAGGTGCAAAACGCTGATCAGCTCGCGCAGCTGGTGGAGAGCCGATTCGGCACTGTCGGGGCCGTCGGCCTGCTCGGCGACCGCGAGGAACTGCGGCTGCCAGGCGGTGCGGCCCATCCCCTCGCAGCGCATCGCCTCGATCGGCGCTTCGATCGCGTCGGCGCGGACGATCTGAACGCCGTGCGGCAGTTGCAGCATCGGCAGCGGCATCCGCAGCCCGATCAGCGGTGCGAGCAGGACATCGGCCTCCTCCGCCCCGCGCGTCTCTGCCTCCAGCACGGCCAGGGCCTTGCGCAGCCGCTCGTGGTCGAGCGTCAGTTCCGTGCAGCCGTCCCACAGCGAAGCGAGGAAGGCGCTGAGCATTCGTGCCGCTCGCTCGCCGGGATCGCCCGGCACCTGCTCGCCCCGCGCCTCCAGGTAGGCGGCGGCGATGCCAGCCGCGGCGACCGCGTCGCGGGCCGGACCGAAGGCTTCGAGTCTGCGCAGCACGCCCTCGCGTTCGCGCACGTATTGCGCGGTTAGCGGGCGGTAGCTGTAGAAGAGCGAGTCGTCGCCGGACTCGGCGTCGACGTCAAAAGGGATCTGATCGCCACCGGCCACCAGGGAGCTGAGCTCGATCGCCGCTTCGGAGGCAAGGCGGGTCAGCGATTCGGTGAGCAGGCGGTCGCGCACGCCCACTCGCTTCCCGTCCGTGCCCGAGCCTCCTGCGCCTGCACGGACGCTTGCAGGTCGTAACTACGCGACGACCGCGGGCTCGGGCGACTCGGCGCGCTCGCCAAGCAGCCAGCGGGTGCCGTAGCGGCGCATGTCTTCGACCAGTGGCACCAGAGCCACGCCCTTCTCGGTCAGCGCGTACTCGACCCGCGGCGGCACCTCGGGGAAGGTGTGGCGCTCGACGATCCCCTCCTCTTCCAGCGCCCGCAGCCGCAGCGAGAGCGTGCGCGGGCTGATCCCCTCCAGGGAGCGCTCCAGCTCGCAAAATCGGCTGGATCCCTCGGCCAGGTCGCGGATCACCAGAAGGGTCCACTTCCCGCAGACGACTTCGGCCGTGCGGCAGACGGGACAGCTTGCGTTCGAGGCGGCACTCATGGCAAAAACGAGGCGGCTTGGTCGATTGCCTCGCTTCAGCAAGTGTAGCGACGTTGCTTCACTTACTGAAGTTTTGCGGTGGAACGGGCTATTCGATGTGTCCGGCGACGACCGGTTCGACGTTGAGGACGTTGACCTTGTAGCGCGGGCCTTCGCCGACCACGAAGGTCTCGGGGATCCCCGGTTCGAGTTCGATCACCTGGCACGTGCCGGCGCCGGAGAGGCACCTGCCGTCGCCGAAGATTTCGGTGACCGCGTCGGAGATGACGAAGTAGGGAAGGTGGGTCTTGGCGCTGATCCCCATGAAGGCGAGGAGCGGCGTCTTTTCGGATGGCAGCGGGGAGGGTGCCAGGACATGGTGCTTGACCTCCGTTTCGCTCTGCGCCTTGCCGTCGGCGGCATTCGGTGCGGTCTTGGTGATCTTGACGTCGATCGCGAAGGAGAAGAGCACCAGCTTCTTGTGTCCCGGTGCCCCCACGGCGGTGGGCTCGCCGTTGCCGTTCGTGGTCACGGTCGGCTTCCCCGCACCGCTGCCGCCGGTTGTGGTCACGG
>CAZQET010000163.1:0-3658 GCA_964591825.1 uncultured Conexibacteraceae bacterium | reverse complement strand
CTACGATCCCGCTGGCCGACTCACTGCTGTGGACTACTCTGAAGAAGCGACACCCGATGTGGAACTGGAATACGACCCCGACGGCAATGTGATCGCGATGAGCGACGGTACAGGCGAATCGGCCTATGAATATGACCAGCTGGGCCGACTGGTCCGAACCGAGGACGGCCACGGCGAGGTGGTCGGCTACGAATACGACCTCGGTGAAGACTTGACCGGTATCACCTATCCGAACGGGAAGTCGATCTCTCGCGAATTCGATCCAGCCGGTCGTCTGGAGAAAGTCACCGATTGGCTAGGCGGCACCACGACCTTCGGCTACAACCCCGATTCGGGTCTCGAAACAATCACTTTTCCGGCCGAAACTGGAGACGTGGATCATTTTGCATTCAACCGTGCCGATCAGATGAGCGAAGCAAAATTCTCAATGGGGACCGAAACCCTCGCCTCCCTTTCGTACATGCGCGAAAAAGTCGGCCAAATCGAAGAAGAAGTTGCCAAAGGCCTGCCGGGAGCCGAAAAAACGGCCTATGGCTATGACGAAAACGACCGGCTGACGAGCGTCGGGACGGCGAGCTACGAATACGACCCGGCCGACAACATCGTCAAAGCCCCAGGGAAGACCTATGAATATGACGCCGCCAGCCAGCTTAAAGCCGGCACCGGCATCAGCTTCGAATACGACACGCTCGGTGAGCGCGTCAAATCGACACCAGGCGAAGGCCCCTCGACCTCCTACGCTTACGACCAGGCGGGCAACCTGATCTCCCTCAAACGCCCCGAAGAAGGTGAAGTGTCTGCGATCAACGAGAGCTTCGCTTACGACGGCAGCGGCCTGATGTCCTCCAAGTCCGGCGAAGCAACCGATTACCTCACCTGGGATCAGAGCTCGTCCCTGCCGCTGCTTCTCTCCGAAGGGGCTAGCAGCTACATCTACGGTCCCGGGGGACTCCCGATCGAGCAAATCTCAGCCAAAGAAGAACCCAGTTTCCTGCACCACGACCAGCTCGGAAGCACCCGCCTGTTGACCGACGCGGCAGGAGAACCCAGCGCCACTTTCAGTTATGGACCGTATGGTGGGCTCGAAGGCCACACGGGAACGACGACGACACCGTTGGGATTCGCCGGTCAGTACACCGATCCAGCGAGCGGTCTGCAGTATCTCAGGGCGCGGTTTTACGACGCCGCCACGGGGCAGTTCTTGACCAGGGATCCCTGGACGGCGCTGACCCAGGCTCCTTACGGCTATGCAAACGAGAGTCCTCTTACCTACTACGATCCGAGCGGCATGGTCTGCGTGGGGGTGAGCCGTGTGGAGGGGATTCCCGTTGGTCCTTCCATCAGCCTTGGAGACTGTGCAAGCGAAGCCGCGAATGCGGCGGTGAGCGCTGGTGAATTCGCTTTCAATCATCCTGGCCTCGTGACGGCGCCGGCGGTGGCCGCTGCCTGTATTGCCCAGCCGGAGGCCTGCCCGCTTGCGGTTCGGATTGGTCTGGGAGTAGTGCTTGCGTCGGACGCGACTCGTCTTGCCACGCAGGAATGCTTCACGTTGCGAAGTGCTCTCGAGGATCTCCTGGTGACTGCGGCCGCCGCTCTGCCCGGAGGGGTGTTCGATGTTACGGCGGGCCGATACGGACCGGAACTCAGCGTGACTATTCTTCGTATCCTTCACGCGCTGTTGGACGGCCCAGGAGTGGCTGCGGAGGGTGCTCACGCAGCGTCGGGACGCTGATGCGAACCGGGACTGAAGCGAAGTCCAATGAAAGCGGTGGAGGCAAAGATACGGCGAAGCTGCCCCCTGACGGCACGCCCGTCTATGTGAGCGATTGGCGACGGAACGCCCTTTGGATCTCGGTGGTGGTGTATGGGGTCACCGGACTATGCATCCTCGCGTATTTGATCGCAAAAGGCAGTGTCTTGGTTGTCGTCGTCTACCTGTTGATATATGCGCTTGCTGTTGCTGCATCTGCCCGTGCTGCGATCACAGGACTGATCCTCGCTTCAGATGGGGTGATAGTTCGCTCCCTGCTTCGTACCCGTCGCTGGCATTGGGACGAGATTCTTCGCTTTGAGCTCCAACGCGAAGGGCGGCCTCGACTTCTGCTGAAGCTTCGCGGGGACGGCAGGTGCGTCGGCATCTACGGCTTCTATGCCAGATCGAAGGAAGAGCGATCGCGGGCCGCCGAACTCCTGGCTGCCCTTGAAAGGAGGCGCGAGGCGGAAATTAGATCCCAGCGCGTCTGAGACCAAGCGACGTGGGCATGCAACGCCACGAGCTGAACGGCCACCCTGCAGCTACGGCATGGTCGTGCCTAGGTCGCTGGGCTCTTGAGCCTCACCGCAGGCGGTTAACTTCGGAAACGTCGCCGAATTTACCTCCAGACGCCGACGCGCGGCCCAGGGCAGGCCAGCGCTCCTCGAGCGCATCGTGCTCGACGGCCGGCTTGGGTACAGTCGCCCAGGTGGGTCGGCAGGGCGATGAGAAGGGGAGGGGCATCCAGGGTGAGCGCCGGCTCCTCGCCTCGGCGCGCTGTCGGTCACCGCTGGCGTGATTACAGGACAGCCTCCGGTCGCCGCCCTATCAAGCAGTTCCTCGACCGGTTGGACGATGAAGACCTTGCGTCTGTGGTTGCCGCGATGAGGGAGGTGCGCCAGCAAGGTCTCAAGGCGGCGCGCCATCTCGATGGCGAGATCTATGAGGTGCGTGCCGACGGCAAGGGCGTCATCTACAGGATCCTGTTCGCGCCGCAGGGCAAGCGCAAGCAGGTGTTTCTCTCGCTGGAGGCCTTGAAGAAGAAGCGGCAGAAGACGCCCCCGGAGGCGATTCGCTTGGCCAAGCGAAGGCTGCGCGATTGGCAGCAGCGAGGCGAATGATCAGATTTAGTTTGAGATATTGACTTTGAGATGCTACCTTCGGTATAGCGAAAGGAGGATGCAGTGACCGACCGCGACTTTCTCGATGAGCTGGTTGACGAGCGAACGGCTCGTACCCCCGACTTCCCGGCGATGGTCGAAGCCGCTGAACGACGCCGCAAGCTCCTCGGAGCGCTAGCCGAGCGTCGGCGCGAGGGCGAGCAGTCCCAGACCGCCGTCGCGGCGGCGATGAACAGCTCGCAGTCGAGCATCGCCCGGCTTGAGACCTCGGCTAGCGACGCCCGCATGTCGACGCTCGATCGCTACGCCCACGTCCTTGGGTATCGCCTGCAGTACCACCTCATTCCGGAGGCAGAGGCCGGCCCCGCGGTTGTCGTGCATGGGGACGAGGTCCAACCGGCTCGGCCTGACATCGCCTGATCGGGCGGTGTCCGATGTCCTAGTTCGGCAACTTCCTATTCTCAGTCCGGAAACCGGGGTTCGAATCCCCGTAGCGGTATTCAGCTGCAAGCCAAACGCGCTGCGAGGGAGACGGCGTTCTCGCTTTGGTCACGATCTGGGTCACGGCGATGCAAGCGCACTTAGGCTTCGCCAATGACGCAGGGGATCACGCGGCCCGCGCCCGACTGGTGGGACCGCCCGGTTAATGGCGTTGCCGAAGTCCAGTTTTTCCTTCGACACCAGCTGCGGTGGGCTCTGGAGAAGCAGTTGCTTAACCAGGACGAGAGCCTGCGCAAGTGGGTGGGCGGGGCGAAGAACTGGCTTGAGGTCTGGGAGGGGCAGT
>CAZQET010000162.1:0-6043 GCA_964591825.1 uncultured Conexibacteraceae bacterium | reverse complement strand
AACGTTGCGGGCGGAAGGGGTCTCGCGCCATGATCTGGGCCGCGAGGAGTTCGTCAAGCGGGTCTGGGAGTGGCGCGAGGAGTACGGCTCGCGGATCGTCGAGCAGTACAAGCGGCTGGGCGCCTCCTGCGACTACGAGCGCGAGCGCTTCACCCTCGACGAGGGCTACGTCAGGGCCGTCTACCGCGTCTTCAAGCAGCTCTACGACAAGGGCTACATCTACCGCGACAACTACATGGTCAACTGGGACCCCGGCTCGCACTCGGCGATCTCCGACCTCGAGGTCGAGAATCGCGAGGTCGAGGACACGCTCTACTCGATCGACTACCCGGTCGAGGGCGCCGATCGGGTGCTCACGGTCGCCACGGTGCGCCCGGAGACGATGCTCGCCGACACGGCGGTCGCCGTGAACCCGGGTGACGAGCGCTACGGCGATCTCGTCGGCAGGCATTGCGTCCTGCCCCTGGTCGGCCGCCGCCTGCCGATCATCGCCGACGAGCACGTCGATCCCGAGTTCGGCACCGGCGCCCTGAAGATCACGCCGGGTCACGACCCCAACGACTTCGAGATCGGCCGCAAGCACGGCCTTGAGGAGATCGTCGCGATCGGTCCCGACGGACGCCTCACGGCGGAGGCCGGAGAGAGGTTCGCCGGGATGACGGCGGCCGAGGCGCAGGAGGCCGTGGTCACGGCGCTGCGCGGCGAGGGCGCGCTCAGCGGCGAAGAGCCCTACGTCCACTCGGTTCCCTTCTCGCACCGCTCGGGCGAGCGGATCGAGCCATTGATCTCGCTGCAGTGGTTCTGTCGCATGGACGAGCTGGCGGCGCCGGCGATCGAGGCGGTGGAGAGCGACCGCGTGCGAATCCAGCCGGCCCAGTGGAAGCGCGTCTACCTCGACTGGATGCGTGAAATCCGGCCGTGGTGCATCTCGCGCCAGCTCTGGTGGGGTCACCGTATTCCGGTCTGGTACTGCGATGCCTGCGAGGAGATCTACGTCGCCGAGGATCCGGCGGCGGCCCCCGAGCGCTGCGGCGCCTGCGACGGCGAGCTGCGCCAGGAGGAGGACGTGCTCGACACCTGGTTCAGCTCGGCGATCTGGCCATTCGCCACGCTCGGCTGGCCCGACGACACCCCCGAGCTGCGCGCTTTCTACCCGACCAGCTTCCTGACCACCGCCCGCGAGATCCTCTTCCTCTGGGTCGCGCGGATGATCATGACCGGGCTTGAGTTCGCCGGCGATGTGCCCTTCGATGACGTCTACGTGCACTCGGTGATCCAGGCACGCGACGGCCGGCGGATGTCGAAGAGCCTGGGCACCGGCATCGATCCGCTGGAGGAGATTGACGTGCACGGCGCCGACGCGCTGCGCTTCGGCCTGCTGGCGATGTCCTCGACTCAGGACGTGCGCTACTCCGACGCCAAGGTGCAGCAGGGCCGCGACCTCGCCAACAAGCTCTGGAACGCCGGGAGACTGATCTTGCTGAATTGCAAATTCAAGCAAGATCAGTCGCTCACAAATGCGCGGCAGGACCAGGTTCTTGCCGCGGTTGGTGGAGGGACGGGCGTGTCCCGAGACGATCTTTTCCTCGAGCGGGTCGAGGACCGCTGGATCCTCTCGCGCATGGAGCGGACGATCGCCTCGGTGACCGAGAAGCTCGACTCCTACGACTTCGCCCACGCGGCGCAGGAGGCCTACGCCTTCTTCTGGTCGGAGCTCTGCGACTGGTACCTGGAGATCGCCAAGCCGCGCCTCTACGAGGGCGAGAAGGCCGTCTCGGCCAACCTGCTCTGGCTGTTGGAGCGCACCCTCTCGCTGCTGCACCCGATCATGCCCTTCATCAGCGAGGCGGTCTGGTCCTACCACCCCGGCCGGCGCGGGCACCTCGCCGTGCAGCCCTTCCCCGAGCTCGACGCCTCGCTCCTCGACTCCGAGGCGGAGGCCGAGGTCGAGCTGGGGATCGAGCTGACCCGCCGCCTGCGCGCCTGGCGCGACATGGTCGAGGCGCCCGCCGCGACCGAGATCTCCGCCCGCTTCGAGGGCGAGCGCCCGCACGAGTTCGTCGGTCGCCTCGCCCGCTTCGAGTTCCTTGCCGATGGCGACGGTCAGATCGCCGCGGTGGGCCCGGTCCGCATCCTCGCCTCGCCGGAGATCGACGCCGAGGCGGTTGCGGCGCGGCTGGCGAAGCGCCGCGAGGAGCTGCGCTCCGAGGTCTCCCGCGCTGAGGGCAAGCTGGCCAACGAAAAGTTCGTCGCGCGTGCCCCGGCTGAGCTGGTCGAGGAGGAGCGAGTCAAGCTCGAGCGCTACCGGGCCGAGCTCGAGGAGCTCGCCGAATAGACCCGCAGGAGTACCTCGACTCGCTCGAGCCGGTCGGCTGGAAGCTCGGACTGGAGCGCATGCACCGCCTCAGCACGGCGCTCGGCATGCCGCAGCATCGCTTCGCCTCGCTTCACGTCGTTGGCACCAATGGGAAGTCGTCGGTGGCGCTGATGACCGCCGCCCTGCTGGAGGCGCACGGGTTGGCGGTCGGCGCCGCCGTCTCCCCACACGCGGAGCGCTGGTCCGAACGCATCCTGGTGGGCGGCGCGGAGATCGGCGAGCAGGCGTTCGCGGCGGCGGTGGAGCGGGTCGCCCGGGCGGCGGAGACGGTGAATCGTGGTTTCGGGGAGGGCGAGGAGGTGAGCCAGTTCGAGGTCGCGACGGCCGCCGCCTTCGTCGCCTTCGCCGCCGCTCGGGTGGACGTCGCCGTGATCGAGGCGGGTCTCGGTGGCAGGCGCGACGCCACCAACACGATTCCCTCGCGCGTCACCGTGCTGACCTCGATCAGCCTCGACCACGCCAGGTGGCTGGGGGGGACCGAGCTCGAGATCGCGACCGAGAAGCTGGCCGTGCTGCGCGACCACACGGCGCTCGTACGTGGTCGCGTGAGCCCAGGGGTCGCCGCGCTCGCCGAGCGTACCGCCGCCGCGCACGGCGCGGCGCTGGTCGTTGCGCCGGAGGATCCCGGCGTGGGCGTCGAATTGCGGGCGCCCGGAGCGTTCCAGCGCCGCAACTTCGCCCTTGCCTGCAGTGCCGTCTCGGCGTTCCTCGGCGAGCTCGACGGATCTCGAGTGGCGCAGGTCGCCGAGACCCTGACGGTGCCGGGCCGGCTCGAGCGGGTCGCCGAAGACCCCCTGACCTTCCTCGACGTTGCCCATAACGCCGAGGGCGCCGCCGCGCTGGCCGAGGCCATGGCCGAGCTCGCCGGCGGCCGGCCGGTCGTCGCCTGCATGGCCGTCCTCGCCGAAAAGGACGCCGAGGCGATGCTGGGGGCCCTCTCGCCGGCGATCGCCCAGCTGGTCGCCACCGAGCCCCCCCGGCGGGCCGAGGGACCGATCAGCCAGGGCATGCTCGATCTCTCCGCGGGCCGGCGCTGGCTTGGAGCGGAAGAGCTGGCGGCGGTGGGGAGGGCAGCCGCGGTGGATGCCGAGGCGGTGGGCGACTTTGAGCGAGCGTTGGTGAGGGGGCGCGAGCTGGCGCTCGACCGGGACGCGGTCCTGCTCGTCTGCGGCTCCAACTACATCGCGGCGCCGTCCCGCGCCGTCCTGCGCGGTTGAGGGCTCTCTGCGAGGATTGCGGCGATGGCTCAGGGCGAAAAGAGCGCCAGCTCCGAACTGCTCTCGATGATGGCGCTGGTCGCCGCCGTCGTCGCCGCTGTGATCCTGATCTTCTTCGGTCTCGGCTACCTCTTCGGCAGCCTCTTCCTCTAGCGCATCCGACATTCGCCCACCTGGAGCGGGGTAAAAGTCGGATGCGAGGGTTCAGGCGCCCGCTGGCGAAGTAGACTGCCCGACCCAGCTCCAGGTGGGCGCCCCAGCCATGGCACTAGCGATCTTCGGCATCTCCAACAACGGCCTCAACCTGGCCGTCACCCTCTTCATCCTGATGATCGTCGTCGTCTGGCTGGCCCTGATCGTCTACACCTACTTCGACGCTCGCCGTCGCATCTCCGACCCCTTCCTGGTCGCCTGCGCGACGATCGGCTCCTTTTTCCCCTACATCGGCACCGCGGTCTACGCGATCGTCCGTCCCCCCGAGTTCCTCGAGGACGCGCACGAACGCGAGCTCGAGATTCGGGCCGCCGAGCTGCGCGTGCGCCAGCTGACCGAGGCCTCCTGCCCGAACTGCGAATACCCGGTGGAGAAGAACTACCTGCGCTGTCCGCAGTGCCAGCGTCGCCTCAAGGATCCCTGCCCCAGTTGCGGCAAGCCGGTCGATCCGCGCTGGGCCCTCTGCCCCTACTGCGAGGCCCCGGTCGCCGAGCGAGCCAAGCGCCAGCGCCAGCCCGGCGAGAAACGCCGCCGCCCGGTGGGCGAGCGTGCCCCGGTCAAACGCGACGAGCGAGCAAAGTCGGAGGAGCGCCAGAAGCGGCGCGAGCCCGCCAAGGACCGGGAAGCGCCCGCGGCCGCCAAGGAGGAGGCGCCGCCCTCCGAGCGAGAGGCCGAGACTGCGCCAACCAAACGAACTCAAAAGGAGCCCCGTACGTGAGCCGGACCCTGATCCTCGTCAAGCCCGACGCCTTCCAGCGCGCCCTGACCGGCGAGGTGATCGCCCGCTTCGAGCGCAAGGGCCTGCGGATCGCGGCGCTGAAGACGATGCGAGCCGACGAGCCGATCGCCAACGAGCACTACGAAGAGCACACGGACAAGCCCTTCTTCGGCGAGCTGGTCTCCTTCATCACCGGCGGCACCCTGGTCGCGATGGTCCTCGAGGGGACCGAAGCGGTTGCCGCCGCCCGCCAGACGATCGGCGCCACCAATCCGGTCGAGGCCGCCCCCGGCTCGATCCGCGGCGACTTCGCGCTCGAGGTGACCTTCAACATGGTGCACGGCTCGGATTCCGACGAGTCCGCGGAGCGCGAGATCGGCATCTGGTTCCCCGAGCTCGACTGACATGAGCGAGTGGGCCGGCGGGTCCTGTCGCGGCAGACGCGCATGACAATCACGCTTGCATCCGGATCGCCCCAGAGATCTGAGCTTTTGCGAAAGCTTGGCTTGGAGTTCGAGGTGGTAGTACCCGGCGTCGATGAGCTTACGGGTGGAGATCCCGAGGTGGAGGTTCTCGAGAACGCTCGGCGCAAGGCCCGAGCGGTCGAGCGGGAGGGGGTCCTGATCGCCTGCGATACGGACGTCGTTCTCGACGGCAGGGCGCTGGGCAAGCCGGGTGATGCGGCGGAGTCGAGGCGGTACCTGGACCGGATGTCGGGGCGGGCGCATACGGTGATCAGCGGGCTCGTCGTGGTCGCTGACGGTGAGGAGCGCAGTGGGCTCGAGCGCACCGTCGTCACCTTCAGGGAGCTGAGTGAGGCCGAGAAGCAGCGCTACGTCGATTTCGGCGAGTGGCAGGGACGCTCGGGGGGTTACGCGGTCCAGACGCTGGGCTCGACCTTGGTCGAGCGGATCGAGGGCAGCGTGTCGAACGTGGTCGGCCTGCCGGTGGGCTTGCTGCTCGAGCTGGCGCCGGAACTTTTCGACCAGCCCTGAGCCGCGCAGGGCGACGGGCTCGGCCCGTCTGGAATCATTCCGCCCAAGCACTCCCTGACCACGCATGGGCATATTCAGCTATCTCAGAGGCCTCGGCGGTCGCGATATGGCGGTCGACCTCGGCACGGCCAACACGCTCGTCTACGTGCGCGGGCGCGGCATCGTGCTCTCCGAGCCGTCGGTGGTGGCGATCGACTCGCAGACCGGCCAGGTGCACGCGGTGGGCGCCGAAGCGAAGCGGATGCTGGGCCGCACCCCGGGCTCGATCATGGCGATTCGCCCGCTCAAGGACGGCGTGATCGCTGACTTCGACGTCACCGAGCAGATGCTGCGCCATTTCATTCGCCAGGTCCACTCCAACCGCTTCTCGCACCCGCGGGTGGTCGTCTGCGTGCCCTCGGGCGTGACCGGTGTCGAGAAGCGGGCAGTCGAGGAGGCCTGTCTCGCCGCCGGCGCCCGTCAGGCGTATCTGATCGAGGAGCCGATGGCTGCCGCGATCGGGGCCGGCCTGCCGGTTGCCGAG
>CAZQET010000161.1:0-3844 GCA_964591825.1 uncultured Conexibacteraceae bacterium | reverse complement strand
GAGAGCGGCAGCGCGCAAGGCGAAAAACCCAGCAAGCGGAGGGGCGCCCCATCCCCTCTCCCGAGAGCGCAGTTAGCAGGCGCCCCCTACTCCGGCCCGAGCGTCTTTTGGGATCGGCGCTCAGGTATCCGGAGCGAGTCCTTGCTATCGGTGGCGTTCTGGCGATTGCCGGCTGGGGTTTGGGCACGCAGATTGAGACGGTGTCTGACTTGCGAGCGCTGGGGCCGAGTGGACTACGGGAGATCCAGGACCTGAACCGGGTGCAGGACGCGACCGGAGTGTCCGGGCAGTTGCAGGTGGCCGTGGAAGCACCCGATCTATCGGATCCGGCGGTGATTCGGTGGATGGCGGGGTTCAAGCGGCGGGTGCTGGCCGAGAACGGGTTTGCCGGGCAGAGGCCCAGTTGCCTGACGGCGGAAATCTGTCCTGGGCCGGCTCTGTCGGACTTCCTGATCGGTGGCAAGCAATCGGAACAGCTCACGGAGAACGAAATCAAGGCGACGCTGAGGGAACTGCCCCCGTACAGCCTCGAACAGCTGGCGCCTGTCGATCCCAAGACGGGCCTGCCGGGACACTTGGCGCTGCTGAGCTTCGGGATCAGGGCTCAGGCGCTGGAGAGGCAGCAGGAATTGATCGAACGGGTGAAGGCGGAGGTGGGGGAGGCTGGAGCGCCCGGAGGGCCGCCGGCGGGGGTGAGGGTTCGGTTTGCGGGGCTGCCGGTGGCGGCGGCGGAAGCGGCGTCGGAGTTGTCGAGCAGTCGGTACTGGCTGACGCTGGCGGGGATCGTGGCGGTGGCGTTGGTCCTGCTGGCCGTCTACAGGTCGGTGCGGCGGGCCTTGGTGCCGCTGGTCCCAGTGCTGCTGGCGAGCGGGTGGTCGGGGTTGGTGCTCTGGTTGGCGCAGGTCTCGCTCAATCCGATGTCGGCGGCGCTGGGGGCGTTGACGATTGCAATTGCTACCGAGTTCAGCGTGATCCTGGCGGCTCGGTTCAGGGAGGAGCGGGATGGGGGGCTCGAGCTTGACGGGGCAATCCGGACCGCCTACGCGCGGACCGGGCCGGCGGTGCTCGCCTCGGCGGCGACGGTGATCGCCGGGTTCGCCGTGCTGGTCGTCAGCGACGTGCCGATGCTGCGGGAGTTCGGGTTGGTGACGGTCGTCGACCTCGCGGTGGCGCTGGTCGGGGTGATGGTCGCCCTGCCGGCCACCCTCGTCATCGTGGAGCGGCGATGAGAGACCGCTACTCGCTCTTCGTCGGCCTGATCTTCGCCGCGATCATCGTCATCGCGGCGATCCACACCCTGGGCGGGAGGGATGAAGGGACGCTCGGCCTCGACCAGCTCGAGCCGCGCTGGCCCCTGCCCGAGTTCGCCGTGCCGCGCGCTGCGGGCCCGCTCGAAGGCGATGCCAACGTCGCCCAGGACGACTGCGAAAGCGCGCGCACACCGTGTCCCGCCCCGGATCGGCGGCAACCGGCGTGCCGGGTCTCGGCCCCGGGGGCGCTGCGGGTCTGCGACTACTTCGGGCGCCCGCTGGTGATCTCGTTCTGGTTCACGCGGGGCGGAAGCGAGTGCTCCGAACAGCAGGACGTGGTCGATCGCGTCTACGGGCGATACCGTGGACGCGTGAACTTCCTCTCGCTCGACATCCGCGACGATCGGGACACGGTTCGCGAATTGATCGAAGCCCGCCGCTGGCGGATGCCGGTCGGCTACGACCGCGACGGCGCCGTCGCCGAGCTCTACCGGGTCGGCCTCTGCCCGACCTTCGCCTACGCATATCCAGGGGGGACACTGCAGAGCGCCAGCGTCGGCGAGCTGACGGCGGTCCAGCTCGAAGCCCACGTCGACCAGTTGCTGGCGGCAACCCGGGCCGCGGAGGCGGGTTGAGATGGGCGGCGCCGAGGCGGCTGGGGCCGATCTGGGCTGGGAGCCGTCCCCCCGCCAGGGCTGGGTGGCACCGCACCTTGCCGCCGAGTTCCCCGGCCTCGGCATCGCCTGGGTCGAGGTCGACGGTCGGTCGGCGCCCAGTCCCGAGCCGGTACGCCGCCGCCTGCGTGACCTCTCCGATCGCTTCTACGGCTCACACGCCATCCACCTGCGGGAGCGGCCAATTCCCTGGGCCTACCGCGTCTTCTTCCGCCAGATCGGACTCGACCCCGACCGCACCCGGACGCCGATCGAGCAGCTCGCCCTCGATCGACTGCACGATGGCGCCTTCGTCAGTCGCGGCCTGCCCGCGGACGCGCTGACGATCGCAACGGTCGAGACCGGCGTCGCCCTGCGCGTCTTCGACGCGGCCTCGATCGAGGGCGAGCTCTGCATCCGCGACTCGGCGCCGGGTGAGTCCCTGCCGGGCAAGCCGTCTGAGCTTGCCCATGGGACGCTGACGATCGCCGACGGCCGAACGCCCGTCTCTCTGCTCTTCGGCGGGACCGCAGAGCGGACCGCGGTCGGCTCCGACGCCCGTCGTATCGCCGTCGTCGCCGTCCAGGTCAAGGGCGTTCCCCAAGCCTCCGTGGACGAGGCGCTGTGGATCGCCAGCGCGGCGATCGAGGCCTAGATGAATGATTCCACGCGACTGATCGATTGACCCCCGTATATGGGGGTCAATCGAACTATCGGCAGGACGCTCAACCACAAGCTCGGGCGTCCGAGCCGCGCCCTGGTCGACTACGTCGCCTGAGGGCGTGGAATCAACCATCTAGTCAAGTCTTGGCTTAACGTGGTTCTCGCTTTCCGCCGAGGTGCGGTGATCTACACTCGACTGGGTCTATGCCGGACGTGCTTGCACACGAGACGCTAGTTGCGCTTCGGGTTGGAGGCGACGAGCGGCTTGCGCGCGCCGAGCTGCGGCGCCAGATCGGCCGCCTCGAGCACAAGCTCTCGCGACTGCGCGCAGAGGCGTTTCCGCGACTCGAGATCGATGCCGAGGTTCCCGGCGGGTCGCGCGAGCCGCGGGTCGCCGACCTGGAAGAGCTCGAGCGGGTGCGCGATGCGCTGGCGGAGCGGATTGCCACGGCCAGCAGAGCGCTGAGCGAGCGCCGCGAGCTCGAGACGCGCAATCGCGAGCTGCTTCGGCGGATGCTCGACGCGCCCGCCGAGCACAAGTGGGTGCGGATCTCGCGGGCGGACGTCGGCGAGCCCGGATGCGGACACTGGCACTCGCGGCCGCGACTCGGCCCGCTTGGCATGCTGATGGGCTGGTGGCGAGTCAAGGTCTCGTCCGGATGCCCGTTAGCCGGGCGGCTTGCGGCCGTTGAGCGAGCGACCCGGACCGGACGACCGACCGCCGGCGCCCTGGGGCAGCTTCCCCCTTGCCGAGCTGGTCATCCTCGCCGGCATCGTGATGCTGGTGATCGGGCTGGCGAGCGCCAGCCCGACCTCGATCGGCGTCGGCGTCGTCCTCGCCGGCCTCGGCGGTCTCGAGGTCTCGGTCCGTGAGCACTTCGCCGGCTACCGCTCGCATACGACGCTGCTCGCCGGCACGGTCTTCGTCCTGGTGACCGGCGGCCTCTTCTACCTCGGCGGCCAGATCCTGGCGGTCTGTCTGGCGGTGGGCGCAGTCGCCTTCGTCGCGGCCTTCCTGGCTCTGAGGCGCGCCTTCCAGCGTGCCTCAGGCGGCCTGTCTTTCAGGGTGGGCCGCTTTGGCGGCGGCTGATCTCAGACCAGGACTGAGTCGCGGACGCCGTCGCGCGAGGAGAGCTCGGCGGAGAGCAGGGTGCGCTGACGGCTGGTGAGGGTGCCGAGGCGCTTGTTCTCGTTGAGGGCGAGGCCGACGAGGAACTTGCGGGCGCGGGTGCGGCCCCAGCGGCGCTGGCTGGTGAGCAGCTCGGCCAGGGTCATGCT
>CAZQET010000160.1:0-1650 GCA_964591825.1 uncultured Conexibacteraceae bacterium | reverse complement strand
ACCCCGGCTCGACCCCGCACGACCTGGTACAGCCCGGCCACGTCTTCCCCCTCAAAGCGAAAGAGGGGGGCGTGCTCGAGCGGGCCGGCCAGACCGAGGCCAGCGTCGACCTCGCCCGGCTCGCCGGCCTCACCCCGGCCGGCGTGATCTGCGAGGTGATGAACGACGACGGCACGATGGCCCGCGTGCCCGACCTCGGCCCCTACTGCGAGCGGCACGGGCTGAAGATGATCACGATTGCCGACCTGATCGCCTACCGGCGGCGCACCGAGAAGCTGGTCGAACGGGTCGTCGATACCAGCCTGCCGACCGAGTTCGGCGATTTCACCGCGGTCGGCTACCGCTCGCTGGTCGACGACAAGCACCACGTGGCGATGGTCAAGGGCGACGTCGACGGCGCTGAGGACGTCCTCGTCCGCGTCCACAGTGAGTGCCTCACCGGCGACGTCTTCCACAGCATGCGCTGCGACTGTGGTGAGCAGCTGGTCGCGGCGCTGACCCAGATCGAGCGCGAGGGCCGCGGTGTCCTCCTCTACCTCTCCCAGGAGGGGCGCGGGATCGGCCTGCTCAACAAGCTCAGGGCCTACAAGCTGCAGGAGGAGGGGGTGGACACGGTCGAGGCCAATCTCAAGCTCGGCCTGCCCGCCGACCTGCGCGACTACGGGATCGGCGCTCAGATCCTCGGCGACCTTGGCCTGACCAGCATCCGCATCCTCACCAACAACCCGAAGAAGATCGTCGGCCTCGAGGGCTACGGGCTCTCGGTCAGCGAGCAGGTGCCGATCGAGTCGGCGCCCAACGCTCACAACGAGGCCTACCTGCGCGCCAAGCGCGACAAGATGGGCCACACCCTGCACCACCAGGGCCTCGCCTTCGACGAGGAGATGATCCACGACGAGGACGAACGCGACGCCGCCGGGGACGGCGCCGCCGGTGGCTGAGTCCGGCGCCTTCCTCGAGGCCTTCGATACGGAGGAGCGCGAGGCGCTGTCGGGGCGGCGCTTCGCCGTCTGCGTCGGTCGCTTCTACGAGGACCTGGCAGAACGGCTGCTCGCCGGCGCCCGCGAAGGCTTCGAGCTGGCCGGCGTTCCCGCGGCCTCGGTGAGCGAGGTATCCGTGCCCGGCGCCTACGAGCTGCCCTTCGCCGCCAAGCTGCACGCCACCACGGGCGCCTGCGACGGCGTCGCCTGCCTCGGCGTCGTGATCCGCGGCGAGACCGACCACTACGACTTCGTCTGCGCCGAGGCTGCCCGCGGCATCCAGGACGTGCAGCTGGAGACCGGCGTCCCCTGCGCCTTCGGCGTGATCACCTGCGACACGATGGAGCAGGCCCTCGCCCGCGCCGGCGGCGGCAAGCGCGACCAGGGCCGCAATGCCGCCCTCACCGTCGCCCGCATGACCCTGCTCAAACAGGCGGTCAACCCCTACCGCTGGCAGGTCCGCGACCGTTAGGTGGCCGACAACAGTGAGACCGGATATCTGCGCAGAACCCGGTCGGAGGTGACGAGCGTCAATCCATCGATGATTGCTTGGGCGACGAGCATGCGGTCGAAGGGGTCGCCGTGATGGTTTGGCATCGAGCCGATTGCCCCGACATGACGAAGCAGCACGGGCAGCAACTGGAATTGGTGAGCCTCCACGGCGTCGCTG
>CAZQET010000159.1:0-1746 GCA_964591825.1 uncultured Conexibacteraceae bacterium | reverse complement strand
GAGCAGAAGGCGGCGACTTTGACGTCGTCGGGCGTGCCGAAGCACTGTGGGATCCACTCGCCCATCTGCTCGGGAGTCCCCTGCCCGAAGATCGCGGCGACGGCGAGCGACGTGCCCATGATCGCCATGCCGATTCCGGCGTCGCCCCAGAAGAGCTCCTCGTTGGCGATCGGCAGAGTCAAACCGGTGTCGTCGGCCCAGAATTGGGCCAGGGCCTCAAAGCCGTAGAGGCCGATCTTGGCGGCCTCCTGGATCACCGGCCAGGGCGTCTCCTCGCGCTCGTCCCACTCCTCTGCTGCGGGGCGAACGACGTTCTCGGCAAAGCCGTGGACCCAGTCGCGGATGTCCTCCTGGTCATGGTTCAGCTCGAGGGTGAACTTGTGCCCGCCCTCGGGAGCCGCTCCATCGGCGTTTACCTCGGCCAAGACTTTCTCCGCCTCATCTGCAACCGTGGAAGTTTCAGTCATGGTTTGATGTTACACCAATCGGTGTCAATGAAAACCCGCAGGTTTTTTGATTGTAGCTCTGGATCGCGGTCCGCTTATAGAATTTCGCGGAGGTCGAAGGCGCGGAGGCCCTCGGAGCCGGCATCGGTGCAATCGAAGAAGCGCCGGTTGACGCAGTCGTAGGAGGAGCCGGAACCCTCGTAGGCGCGCTCGACTGTGAACTGGCACTGCGGGAGGGCGTCGCCGGTCATCTTGACGCCGCCGAAGCCGCCCGGCTCGAGCACCGCCCCCAACTCCACCTCGGCCGCGAAGACCTCCTGCATGCAACCGACGTACTGCTCGCCGTTCAGCATGTCGACGTAGCTGTAGAGGAAGCGACAGCGCATCTCGACACAACCGCGTGGCTCGATCAGCTTGTCGCAGAACGAGCGGCACTGTCGGCACTCACCGGCCTGCGTGCGCGTCGCTGGCATAGAGAAAGTCTAGGCCGCCAGGGCCTCGGTGCCGAGCAGATGGTCCAGCTCGGCGCGCAGACCGCTGGAGGGGCGAACCCGATAGCCGTCGCCCAGCTTGATCCGTTTCGGCTCCCCGTTGCCGTTGTCGATCTCCAGGTGGACGTCGGCCTCGCCCTTGTGGTGTTCGAACACCTCCTTGAGCTGGTCGACCAGGCCGGGCCTGCTCAGCTGGGAGGCGCCGATGATCAGCTTCAGGGGCTCCGAAGGAGCGCCTGCCGCCTTGCTCGCGCGGGCGATCTCCTCGCTGTCGGGTTCGAAACGCTCGGCCTCCTGGACGACAAGCTTGGTCTCGCCGCGGTCTTTGTGATCGATCCGTCCACGGACGAGGACGATCGCGTCCGGGGCGATCGTCGTCGCGCTCTCGGCCTGGTCGGCCTTGAAGACGAGCATCTCGACCTGGCCCTCGACGTCATCGAGCGTCGCGAACATCATCTGGGTGCCGCTCTTGGTGCGGATCTTTTTGCAGGCGGTGACGATTCCGCCGACGGTCACCCAGGAGCCATCCGCCTTGTCGGACAGCTCCGCCAGGGTGCAGTCGACCCGGGCCCGCAGAGCGTCGCGAACCTCGGAGAGCGGGTGCGAGGAGAGGTAGGTGCCGAGCGTCTCCTTCTCCAGCGCCAGCAACTCGGCGCGGTCGAACTCGACGGCGGAGATCGGCGGGCGGTGATGGGCGCCGGATGCGCCACCCCCCTTTCCGCTCCCGTCGTCGCCGAAGTCGAAGATCGAGCCCTGGCCGAGCTGGGCGTCCTCCTGGGCCTTCTGGCCGGCGGACTGGGCCGCCGGCA
>CAZQET010000158.1:0-1643 GCA_964591825.1 uncultured Conexibacteraceae bacterium | reverse complement strand
CCGGGCGTTGGCGCTGCCACACTGGCTCCACCACTACAACCACGTTCGACGCCACAGCTCGATCGGGGACCGACCTCCCGTCAGTCGCGTTCGGGACGTCTTGAGGCAGAACAGCTAGCACGCGGACTAGGCGGGCGCTTCGGCTGAGGCGCGGCCGCCAAGGAGCCGGCCGCCGACGAAGAAGAGGGCGATCAGGAAGCCGACCAGCGAGAGGCCGGCGTCGAGCCGGAAGGCGGCCTGGATGCCGTCGACGAAGGAGCCCTGCGAGGAGAAGACCATGGTCGTGAGGCCGAGGCCGATCGAGCCGCCCGCGATCTGGAACATGTAGACGATCCCGCCGGCGAGGCTGGTCTGGGATTCGTCGACGGAGGTGACGCCGGCGGTGGTGGCGGTTGGGTAGAAGCTGCCGATCCCGACGCCGAGCACGACCATGCCGGCGATCAACGAGCCGTAATGCGAGCGTTCGCCGACCAGGGAGAAGACGAAGGGCGCGATCGTGATGCAGAGCGCTCCGATCGAGGCGAGCAGCTTCGCTCCCAGCCGCTCGTAGAGGGGCCCGGCGACGAAGGAGACGCAGGCGAACACGGCGAGAAAAGGCAGCATGCCGAGGCCTGCCTGCAGCGGCGAGTAGCCGAGCTGGTGCTGCATGAACTGCGGCAGGTAGAGCAGCGCCGCGAAGAAGGTCGCCGACATCAGCAGGATCGCCACACAGGAGGCGCGGAAGCTCTCGTTCGCCATCACGGCGCCCGGCACCAGCGCGTTCTTGCCGGCGCGACGCTCGATTGGCACGAAGGCGACGAGCAGAACCGCGGCCAGCACCAGCATCCCGATCACGCGCGGGTCGCCGAAGCCCCAGTCGTCGATCTGGTCGAGCGCGACCAGCAGCGAGATCAGCCCGACCGAGATCGTCCCGACGCCGGCGTAGTCGATCTTCTGGTCTCCCTCGTCGGGCTCAGCCACCTTG
The DNA here is from genome assembly GCA_964591825.1 of uncultured Conexibacteraceae bacterium. Classification (GTDB taxonomy): domain Bacteria; phylum Actinomycetota; class Thermoleophilia; order Solirubrobacterales; family 70-9; genus VRUE01. The sequence goes on along the minus strand of CAZQET010000158.1, from coordinate 679 downwards.
ACCAACCGGTAGGTGACCAGCACGGCGAAGGCGGAGATTGGCACGTTGAGGAAGAAGATCCAGCGCCAGCTGAACGCGTCGGTGAGCACGCCGCCGATCAGCGGGCCGATCGCGTTGCCGAGGCCGGCGGCACCGATGATGATCCCTCCCGCCAGCCCCGCCTTGTCTTCGGGCAGCAGCGCGTAGGTCATGCCGAGGATCGCCGGCCACATCAGCGCGCCACCGATGCCCATCACGGTGCGGGTGACGATCAGCCAGGTCTCGGTTTGCGCCGCGCCGCCGAGCGCCGACATCGCGGCGAAGATTGCCGTGCCGACGAAGAAGGCGTTGCGCCTGCCGAACATGTCAGCGAGGCGGCCGCCGGTGACGATCATCACCCCGAAGGTGAGCGCGTAAGCGTTGACCACCCACTGGATCGTGTTGACGTTGGTGTCGAAGTCCCTCTCCATCGTCGGGAGGGCGACGTTGATTGCCGAGAAGTCGTTGGCGATCACCACCACGGCGATGCCCATCGCGAAGAGGGCGAGCCAGGTCGAGCGCGGGATCGAGCTTGCGGGAGCCTCGCTTGCGATGCGCCCAGCCTACGCTAAGCTGAGGCGACCGAATGACGCACCGGCTCGACAGCCTCGCGCTTCTCCTTCTCCTCCCCCTTCGGGGGGAATAGCGCTGGGCGGCGCGA
>CAZQET010000157.1:0-1947 GCA_964591825.1 uncultured Conexibacteraceae bacterium | reverse complement strand
CCGGCAAGCGGTTATGGTGGTCTGCCTGCGCGTCCCCATGTCCATGGCCGGCGAGCAGACCGAGCAGCTCGGGCACCGTCCACGTCCGCGGCGTTCGCATATGAGCTGCCTGCAGCTCAAGGGACTCGCGCACGATGCTCGGCGCCGCACTCAGCAGCTCACAGAGCAAGCTGTCGGGGTGACGCTGCGCTTCCCGACCCGTGCGAGGTCCGCTGGCAGGAAGTGCCGCACGTTGCTCGTGACCACAAGATCCGCGCCGGCGACGACTGCCGCAGCAAGGACGTGGCGGTCCTTCTCGTCGTTCGGCATCTGGTCTTCGAGCGCATCGACGGCGGCCTGCTCGATCATTGCGTCGGGGAAGGCGCGGACCATGGTTGTGCTGAGTCGGTCCCACTGCTCAGCCGCGATCGCTCCCCCTTCGAGGAGGTTGTTCCGTGTCTCTTCGAGGATCCGCTCCGTCCAGAGCGGAGCGAAGCCGTCTGCGTCAGCGATCCACAGCAGGAGGCTGCGGACGGACTCGACGTAGAGGACGGAGGCGTCGAGGACGCCGCTGAGCAGCGCCATCGAGCAGGGTCAGCGAGCCCAGCCGCCGGCTGCTTCGTTCTGGGCGTCCATGATCGCGCGCATGTCGGCCCGGCGCTTCTCACGCCGCTCGCGGTAGGCGTTGAGGTCAACGACGCGTATGCGACGCTGGTTGCCGACACGGCGATAGGGGATCGCCTCAAGATCAAGCAGCTCGTTGAAGTGCGGCCGCGAGACGCCGAGCATCGAGGCGGCGACCTCCGAGGAGACCTCCTCGTCGGAGTCAAACACCAGGACTCGGCGACCTGGGACCGATTGAGCGGCCAGGTAGCGGCGCAGGAAGCCGACCGGGAACACGGCTCTCGTCCCGCGCGGGGCTTTGATCTCCACCTCGATGAAGGCGTCGTCCGGGACGCCGTCGAGCGCGCTCAGCGCGTCGCGCTCCATGTCGAGGACTTCCTCTGGGGCCACGGCTACGGCTGTGCCTGCGCCGATGCTGCGAGTGGTTCGAGCCATGCCGGAGAGTCTAGCAGGGTACTCGAAATACCCGAAATGAATGGTATGGGGTCGGCGCCGGCTGCCGGCAACCCATGGCGTCAGTCGGATGAGGTCGTCGATTCGCGGCGACTCCGTCACAGAGGTCGTTGATAGGGCGATCAAGCTGAGCCTTCCGATATCGCTGATTCGCAATCGCGCTGAAATGGCATCTGTAACCATGCTTGGGTGAGGTCTCGTCGACCTCCGTGTTCCAGAGGAACCACTCCGCCCGCTCCATGTCGGCCTCCGTGAGGCGCCACGCGGCCATGTCTCGACGTTCCGCGAGGCGTCAGCTCGCGCCGGGATCCTCGATGCCTGAGAGCAGGCGCTCCACAGATCGGATGTCGCCGGAGGCCATACGTTCGACGACTCGTGCGCGAGAGAAGTGGGCCCGGAAGGCCTCGAGTTCGGCGACCGCTTCGGGGCCCTCGGCACGGGCCTCGGCTTCGATCTCCGCGATCAAGTCGTCGAACTGCATGGCACGGCGAAGTGTCGTGCGCGGAGGGCCGATGATCTACACCATCTGTCTGGGCTCTCTCGGCAGACGCAACTGGCGATCGGTCGCCACATCCGCGACGCCTTCGAAGTAGCGGCCCAGCACCTGCCGGAAGACTCGCTTATCGCGGGCTGCGCGCGTGAAGAGGGTCATGGAGGCGCTTGGGCGCACTCGCGCAGGCGCGGGCCGAGCAGTGGATGGGCGAGGTAGGCGCGAGCCTCGTTCAGCGAGCGCACCGCGTAGCGCTGCGCCGTCGGGCTGCGGCCGAGACCGGCGAGCTGGGGAAGACGAACCACATCCAGTGGGTGCGCTTGCGGCCGGCGCGCAGCTCGGCGAGCGCCCGGTCGTAGCTGCCGGACGCGTCCTGGGCCTCGACGAAGCGCTGCAGGTCG
>CAZQET010000156.1:0-10176 GCA_964591825.1 uncultured Conexibacteraceae bacterium | reverse complement strand
AGCGAGGCGCGGGCGACGCCGACCGCCATCGCCGCGACCAGCGGTCGCGTGTTGTCGAAGGTCTGCATCGCGCCGCCGAAGCCGGCCTTGGTGTCGATCTCGGGGCTGCCGAGCAGCGCCTCCTTCGGCACGCGACAGTCCTGCAGCGTGAAGTTGGCCGTGTCGGACGCTCGAATGCCGAGCTTGTGCTCAAGTCGGTCCAGCTTCAGGCCGGGGTTGTCCCGCTCGACGATGAAAGACTTGATCGCCGCTCGTCCCTTGGAGCGGTCGAGCGAGGCCCAGACCACGATCAGGTCGGCGCGGTCGCCGGAGGTGACGAAGATCTTCTCCCCGTTCAGCACGTACTCGTCGCCGTCGAGGTCGGCAGTTGTGCGGATCGATGCCGAGTCGGAGCCCGCCTCGGGCTCGGTGATCGCCATCGCCGCCCACCTGCCGCCGTAGCGCTCGAGCTGCTCGTCGCTCGCCACCGAGGCGATCGCCGAGTTGCCGAGGCCCTGGCGCGGCATCGAGAGCAGCAGGCCGACGTCTCCCCAGCAGAGCTCGATGATGCCGAGCACGGTGGAGAGGTTGGAGCCGTTGCGGTTGCCCTCGGGCGCGTCCCCGTCGGAGCTGCGGCGCACGCCGGCGGCGCCGGCGCCGCCGATGTCGGAGCCCTCGTTCATGCCGTCGATCAGCGAGGCGAGCATGTCGAGCTCCTTGGGATAGGAGTGCTCGGCCTCGTCGTACTTGCGCGAGATCGGCCGGAAGACCTCGGTCGCGACCTGGTTCGCCTGGCTGACGAGGGGCTTGAACTTCTTCGGTATCTCGAGGTTGATCATCTGAGTTCCTTTCGCTCGGGCGTCGCCTAGACGAGCAGGGCGCCCTCCATGACGCCCGCTGCGCGGAGGTCGCGGTACCAGCGCTCGACCGGGTGCTCCTTGACGAAGCCGTGGCCGCCGAGCAGCTGCACCCCTTCGGAGCCGATCCGCATCCCCTTCTGGGTGCAGAGGCGGCGGGCCAGGGCTGCCTCGCGGGCGAAGTCCTGTCCCTGGTCGGCGCGGCTGGCCGCCCGGTAGGTGGCGAGCCGCATGCCGTCGGACTCGATGCCGACGTCGGAGACCGCGAAGGCGACGCCCTGGCGGTTGGAGATCGGTTCGCCGAAGGCGGTGCGCTCGTTGACGTAGCCCTTGACGTAGTCGAGGGTCGCCTGCGCGGTGCCGACCGCGAGCGAGCACCAGGCGACGCGGGCGCGCTGCACACACTCCACGTAGTCCTCGCGCTTGCCCTCGCCGAGCAGGGCGGTGGCCGGCAGCTTCACGTCCTCCAGCAGTAGGCGGCCGGTGGCGGCTGGGCGCAGCCCCATCGCCGGCTCGTCCTCGATTTCGAGGCCGTCGGTGCCGGACTCGATCACGAAGAGGGCCGGGCCGATGTCCTCCGCCTCGGCGGCGACGAGGAAGAGCTCGCACTCCTGGGGACGGGCCAGCAGCGACTTGGTGCCGTTGAGGACCCAGTCCTCGCCGTCCCTGCGCGCCGTCGTCTCCAGCTTCAGCGGGTCGAAGAGGGGGCGCGGCTCGAGGATCGCCAGCGCCGCCGCTGGGGTGTCCTCGCTGGTGAAGGCGGGCAGGTAGGTGGCCTCCTGCTCGGGCGTCCCCCAGTGGCCGATCGCGGTCGCGACCGCGCCCGGAGCGAGCGCGGCGTAGGCGACGCCCATGTCGCCGTGAGCGAGCGCCTCGGCGATCAGGACGCTGGTCACCGCGGCCTGCTCGTGCATGACGCCGCCCAGCTCCTCGGGAACGCCGAGCATGTTGACGCCGAGCTCGTTCGCCTGGGAGAGGATCTCTTCCGGCGTCGAGCGGCCGAAGTCGGCCTGCTTGGCGATCGGGCGCACCTTCGCCTCGGCGAAGTCGCGGACGCCTTCCTGGAGCATCTGCTGCTCGTCGTCGGGGCCGATGTCGAAGAGCGAGCGCGGCTTGCCGGTTGCCTGGCGGGCGGGCCCGGCCAGGTTCTGCGCGGCCTTGAAGGTGCGCCCAGCGACGGTCGCCGAGCGAAAGCCGTTCTTGGTGCCGGTGAAGAGCGCGCGCTCCACCTGTTTGCGGATGCGGATGCGGTCGAGCAGGTCAGAGCCGGCCAGCCTGCTGAGCCAGCGCAGACCCAGGCCCATGCTGCGCTCGGCCACGCCCCTCTCCTCGGTTGCCGTGGGCATTTCTACTTCCTCCCATCTTTGGGTTTGGCCCCGAGCGGCGCGATCTGGCCGTCGAGGTGCGGTGTGCCGCGCTTGGCGTCGCGCACCGCGAATTGGATCTGGTCTCCCTCCGAGCCGCTGGCGAACTCGACCCTGCCGGGAAGCAGGATCGGCTTGCGGAAGCGAACGTCGACCTCGAAGGCGTCGGGCAGGCGGCTCTCGAGCGCTGCCAGGCAGCGCGCCTTGGTCCACATCCCATGTGCGATAGCGCGCGGGAAGCCGAGCGGCTTAGCGGTCAGCGAGTGCATGTGGATCGGGTTCCGATCCCCAGACACCGTCGCGTACCGTCGCCCCAGATCGCCCCCGAGCCGCCACTCCGCGTTCGCGACCGCCACCTCCCCCTCGCGAACTGCATCAAATTCCCTGCCTGCTGGAGCGGAAATTTGATGCAGTTCGGGTTTGGGGGGGTTGTCGGCGGCGGCCTCGGTGTTACCGGCGCCGCGGCGGAGCATGGTGCTGGTGCTTTCCCAGACGATGCGGTTGCCGGACTTGACCTTGGTCAGGAAGCCGAAGGTGCTGCCCTTGGGGTGAGGTTGCAGCTTGGTCGGCTTGACCTTGATCGTCAGCTCCTCGTCCAGGCCGATCGGCCGGAATTGGCTGATGCTGTTCTCGACATGGACGAGGCCGACCGCGCCAAAGGGGAAGCTCCCGTCCGCCATCACCGCCATGTGCAGCGGAAAGGCGAGCACGTGCGGGTAAGTGGGGGGAAGGTGGTCGCGCAGGGAGAAGCCGCAGACGCGGGCGTAGGCGGCGACCTTCTCGGGGTCGGGGGAGACTCCGGGGAGGCTCAGCTCGACCGCCGGGATCTGCTTGCCCCTGCCCGGCACGAAGGGCAGCAGTGAGGCGCCCGGGACCATCGGCGCAGCCGCCCGCGCGTAGAGCGGCAGGATGCGAGGTGGGCTGTCGAGCGTGCGGGTCGGCATCAGGCCCCCAGCAGGCTCTGCCCGCAGACGCGGACGACGTTGCCGTTGACTCCAGCGGAAGCCGGGCTGGCGAACCAGGCGATCGTCTCGGCGACGTCGACCGGCAGACCGCCCTGCGACATGCTGTTCATGCGCCGTCCGGCTTCGCGGATCGCAATCGGCATCTGGGCGGTCATCTGCGTCTCGATGAAGCCGGGTGCGACCGCGTTGATCGTCAGCTTGCGCTTGGCCAGGTCGGGGGCCAGCGCTTCGACCATGCCGATCACGCCCGCCTTCGAGGTCGCGTAGTTGGTCTGGCCCGAGTTGCCGGCGACGCCGCTCATCGAGGAGACGCAGACGATGCGGCCGTTGGGCCGCAGCAGGTTGCGCTCGAGCAGCTCGTCGTTGATTCGCTCCTCGCTGGAGAGGTTGATCTCCATCAGCGTCGTCCAGCGCTCCTCGGGCATCTTGGCGATCGTCCGGTCGCGGGTGACGCCGGCGTTGTGGACGAGGATGTCGATGCCGTCGGGGATCGCGGCGGCGATCTGCAGGGGCGCGTCGGGCTCGGTGATGTCGAGTTCGATCGTGTCCGCGTCGAGGCGCTTGGCGACCTTCGCCAGGTCGGGGGCGAGGGCCGGCACGTCGAGCAGGACCAGTCCGGCGCCGTCGCGGTGCAGGGTCTCGGCGATCGCCTCGCCGATGCCGCGAGAGGCTCCGGTGACCAGGGCGATCTTGCCGTCGAGCGGCAGCGACCAGTCGATCGCACCGGACTTGGCGACCGGCTTGCCGAGCTCGATCACCTGACCCGAGACGTAGGCGGAGCGGGGCGAGAGCAGGAAGCGCAGGGTGGAGTCGAGCTCGGCCTCGGCGCCCTCGGCGACGTGGACGAGCTGGATCGCCACTCCTCGGCCGATCTCCTTGCCGAGCGAGCGGGTGAAGCCCTCCAGCGCCCGCTGCGCGGTAGCCGCTCGCGGCGGCAGGCCGGCGGGAGGCGTGCCCAGCACGATCACGCGGCCGGAGCGCTGTAGGCGCCGCACGTTGGGGTGGAAGAAGCGCTGCAGCTCGACCAGCTCGGTCGAGTTGGCGATCCCGGTCGCGTCGAAGACCAGCGCCTTGACCTTGGTCTCGGCGGTCTCCGGGCGAGCGGCGCCGGCGTCGCCCAGCACCTGCTCGACCCGTTTCCCGAGCCGGCCGCGCGGCGCCTCGCCGCTGAGCACGGCGCCGGAGATCACCTGAGCGCCGGGCTCATGGCGATCGAGCTGGGCCGGTTGGGGCAGGCCGACCCGGCCGGCGATCATCCGCCCGGGTGGCGAGTTGACTACCTGTGTGTAGAGGTCGCTCACGATTTTCCTCCTGGGGCTTCGAGTGCGGCGACGACTCCCTGGCCGCCGGCCGCGCAGATGCTGATCAGGCCGTGGCCGGAGCCCTGCTCGTGCAGGGCCTTGGCAAGACCGGCGACGATCCGCCCGCCGGTCGCGGCAAAGGGGTGACCGGCGGCCAGCGAGCCGCCGTTGACGTTGAGCTTCTCGCGCTTGATTGGACCGAGCGGCTGCTCGCGGCCGAGCCGGTCGCGGCAGAAGGCCGGGTCCTCCCAGGCCTTCAGCGTGCAGAGCACCTGGGCGGCGAAGGCCTCGTGGATCTCGTAGAGGTCGAAGTCGCCGAGGCCGGCGCCGAGCCGGTCGAGCATGCGCGGCATCGCGTAGGCCGGCGCCATCAGCAGCCCTTCGCGCTTGTGCACGTGGTCGATCGCCGCCGTCTGTCCGTCGACGAAGTAGGCGAGCACGGGCAGGTCGCGCTCCTTCGCCCACTCCTCGGAGGCGAGCAGCACCGCCGAGGCGCCGTCGGAGAGCGGCGTGGAGTTGGCCGCGGTCATCGTCCCCTCGGGGCCGCCGAAGACCGGTCCCAGCTTGGCCAGCTTCTCGGCCGAGGAGTCGGGCCGCAGGTTCTGGTCTCGGTCAAGGCCGATGTAGGGGGTGACGAGGTCGTCCATGAAGCCGCGCTCGTATGCGGCGGCGAGCCTGTGGTGGCTGAGCACGGCGAGCTCGTCCTGCTCCTCGCGGCCGACCTCCCACTCGGCGGCCATGATCGCGCAATGCTCGCCCATCGAGAGGCCGGTGCGCGGCTCCTCGTTGCGGGGGATCGAGGGCACGACGTGGCTGGGTCGGACCCGGGTCAGCTGTCGTACCCGGCCCAGGTTCGACTTCTCGCGGTTGGCGTCGAGCAGGACCTGGCGCAGGTCCTCGTTGAGCCCGATCGGCGCGTCGGAGGTGGTGTCGGCACCGCAGGCGACCCCGGCGTCGATCTGCCCGAGGGCGATCTTGTTGGCGACGAGGATCGTCGTCTCCAGGCCGGTGCCGCAGGCCTGCTGGACGTCGTAGGCGGGGGTCTCGGCCGCCAGCCGCGTGCCGAGCACGCTCTCGCGGGTGAGGTCGCGGTCACGCGAGTGCTTGAGCACGGCGCCGCCGGCGACCTCGCCCAGTCGCTCGCCCTCGAGGTCGAAGCGGGCGACGAGCCCGTCGAGGGCGGCGGTGAGCATGTCCTGGTTGGAGGCGCTCGAGTAGACGGAGTTGGAGCGGGCGAAGGGGATGCGGTTGCCGCCGATCACGGCGACGCGTCTCGTTTTCTTGGTCAACTGCCTTTGCCTTTCGGTTTCGGTCGTGAGGATTTGGAAGCGGGTTCGGAGCGCTGGCGCAGGCCGGGCTCGAGCGTCGCGATCAGCAGCTCGGCCGCCTCCTGGGCGCCGGTCGCCTCAGTCCGCAGCCACCAGCGCGCCAGCGCCTCGGCGGCGCCGAGCAGGGCGGTGGAGAGGGCCTCGACTTCGATCCGGGCGGCGTCGCGGCGCCGTGCCGGCAGCTGCGCCAGCAGCGATTCGGAGACGAGCTCGATCAGGCGGCCGCGGTAGGCGGTGACGCCGTCGGCAAGCTCGCCGCTATGGGGAAGGGAGTCGTCGAAGAGAACCGCCCAGGCGGCGCGGTCGGCGTCGAGGAAGGCAAAGAACGCGCGCACGCCCTGGTTGAGCGCTGCAACCGGACTGGTCGTGTCGCCGACCGTGTCGAGGATCATCGCGGTCAGCGCGTCGCCGGAGCGCTTCATGCAGGCGATGTAGAGGCGCTCCTTGTTGCCGAAGTAGTTGTAGAGGAGCGGCTTGGTGACGCCGACCGCGGCCGCGACCTCGTCCATCGTCACGTCGGCGTAGCCGCGCTCGGCAAAGAGGCCGCGCGCTACGAGCAGGGCCTGCTCCATGCGATCGGCCTTGGAGAGCCGCGACCGAGTGGACGTTGCAGCCATCGGTGTCAACGTTACCCGGATATAAATTTATATGCGAGTAATGTGAGCGACCTCACAGGCTGCAACGTCCTGTCCTCCCGGGCGGGGGAGAAAACGTTGCGCCTGCGCTGGCGTTTTGACCGTGCGCTGTCGGTGCAACGTGCTGTCCCCCCGAAAGGGGGAGAAAGCGTTTCACCCTCGTAGGGCAGCTGAGCTGCTACTAGGCCTCGGAGAAGCCGAAGCGGAGGTGGAGGCGGCGCAGGGGGCGGGGCGCCCACCAGTTCCACTCGCCGAAGAGGCGCATCAGCGAGGGGACGAGGAGGGCGCGGACGATCGTCGCGTCGATCATCACGCCGAAGGCCATCCCGATCGCGATCTGCTTGACGAAGAAGACGGTGCTGACGCCGAAGGCGAGGAAGACGAGCGCGATCGCGACCGCGGCAGCCGTGATCACGCGGCCGGTGCGGCCGATGCCGACCGCGACCGCCTCCTCGTTGGAGTCGCCGAGGTCGTGACGTTCCTTGATCCGCGCCATCACCAGCACCGCGTAGTCGGTGGCGAGGCCGAAGATCACGGCGAAGAGGAAGACCAGGCTGGTCACCTCGATCGCCGCCGGGCCCGTGTAGTCGAGCGGGCCGTCGAGCCAACCCGCCTGGAAGGCGAGGACGAGGATGCCGAGCGTCGCACCCAGCGTCAGCGAGTTCATCACCAGGGTCTTCAGCGGCAGCAGCACCGAGCCGGTGAGCAGGAAGAGCACGACCACGGTGGTCAGGGCGATGATTGCGACGACCAGCGGAGCGTGTTCGATCAGGCTCTGCTTCTGGTCGACGAAGCGGGCCGAGTTGCCGGAGACGAGAACGGCGGCCGAGCCGGGTGGAGGCAGGTTGCGGATCGCGCGCACGGCATCCTGTGAGGAGCCCGAGAGCGCCGGCTGGGAAAGGGCGAAGTTGGCGTAGGCGACGTCGGCCCTGGGCGCCCGGACGAAAGGCGCGCCGCGCACGACGTCGCCGACCGCTTCGATCCGCCTCCTGAAGGCGGCGAGCTGCGCGGGCCCGGCCCGTCCGTCGACCGCGACGGTGACCGGCTCGACCACGTCGCGCGGGTAGTGCGCGTCGAGGTACCGATACGCGTCATAGGAGGGCTGGCCCGGCGGCACCGCTTCGGCGCTGGGTCCCGTCAGGGTCGTCCAGAGCAGCGGCGATGCCGCGGCGAGCAGCAGGGCGCCGCTACCGAGGGCGACGGCGAGCGGCCGCCGCATCACCCCGCGCGCCAGCCGGTACCAGCCGTCGGAGGCGTCGGAGACCGCCGGCCCGCGGCGGATCGAAAGGGCGTCGATGCGGGTGCCCAGCAGGGCCAGCAGGGAGGGGACGACCAGGACCGCGATCAGCGAGGAGAGGACCGCGACCGACGCCCCGGCCACCGCCATCGAGTAGAGGAAGCGCTGGGGCATCAGGATCAACGCCGCCATCGCCGCGGCAACCGTGAGGCCGGAGAAGACGGCCGTGCGTCCCGCCGTCGTAACCGTGCGCAGGTGTGCCTCGCGGGTGGCGCCGCCGGTGGCGATCTCCTCGCGATAGCGGGAGACCATCAGCAGGGCGTAGTCGACCGCGAGGCCGAGGCTGAGGCCGGTGGCGATGTTGAGGGCGAAGACCGAGGTGTCAACGAAGCCCGACATAACCCGCAGCACGAAGAGGGTGCCGACGATCGAGACGCCGCCGATCAGCAGCGGGATGCCTGCCGCGACCACTCCGCGGAAGACGAAGAGCAGGAAGAGGGCGAGGAGTGGGAAGGCGATCAGCTCGGCCGTGGTCAGGTCGCGCCGAGTCTGGTCGTTGGTCTCGTTGAAGCCCTGGGCGAAGCCGGCCTCGCCGACGTCGAGCGGGCTGGCGTCGGCGATTTCCTTGACCCGTTCGGCGGCGACTCCGCCGGCGTCTTCGACGTCGTTGGTCGAGAGGTCGGCGGCGATCACCAGCGAGCGGCCGTCGCGGGCGATCAGCTCGCCGGCGCGCGGCTCGCGCAGCGGGTTGACCACATGGCCGACGTATTCCACCTTCGCCACCCGCGCGGCGAGGTTGTAGACGTCGCGGCGGAGCATCGGACTCGCGAGGTTCAGGCGACCACCGTCCCGGTTGCGGACGACGAGCACGATCGCCGGGTTGGGGTCGTAACCGAACCCTTCGCGCAGGGTCCGCGTCGCCACCTCGCTCTCGGAGCTTGGGTCGGTGAACCCGGCCGCCTTCAGGTGGTGCTCGACGTCGTGGCCGACCGCGACGGCCAGCAGGGCGAAGGCGCCGACCACCGCCAGGACGAGCTTCGGGCGCTTCCAGGTGAGCTCGGCGATTCGAGTCATGCCGACTTCAACGCCATCGCGCGAGAGGATGTGAGGCGGTCACTGGCGGCGACTGTACCAGAATCCAAAGTATTGACTTTGAATTTCAAATTACGATGGTACGATTTAAGTGATGACGCCACGTAACTACGGCCAGGCCTGCAGCCTGGCGGGGGCCCTGGACCGGATCGGCGAGCGCTGGTCGTTGCTGATCGTGCGCGAGCTGCTGCTCGGCCCGCTGCGCTTCTCCGACCTCGATCGCGCGGTCGGCGGCGCCCCGACCGACGTGCTGACCAAGCGCCTGCGCGGTCTCGAGCGCGAAGGGATAGTCGAGCGGCGCGAGCTCGGTCCGCCGGCCTCGGGCGTCGCCTACGAGCTGACCGACCTCGGCCGCGGGCTCGACCGCCCGATCATCGAGCTCGCCCGCTGGGGACTCAACTTCTTCCAGCTCGACGAAGTTGACGAGCTGGAAGCGTCCTGGCTGCCCAACTCGCTGCGCGTCGTCCTGCGGCCGCCGGCCGAGGCGCGGATGACGCTGCAGCTGCGCAGCGTCGGCAACAGCTTCCGCATGCGCGTCGCCGACGGCTGGATCGATGCTGAACGCGGCGAGGTCGCCGACCCCGACCTCACCCTCGCCGGCGAGCCACGCGCCGTTGCTGCCGCCGTCGTCCTCGGCCACGTCGATCCCGAGCGGGTGACGATCGAGGGCAACGAGGAGGCGCTCGAGGAGCTGCGGGCGATGGTCGTCCTGCCCGAGCGGCTGCAGAGCGAAGCGCTCGACGAACTCGCCGCTACTGCTCGTACAGCTTGACGACGCGGACCGTGCCCGCGGGCGCCGCGTCAACGCAGAGGCTGCAGAGGACGCACTCGTCGAGGTTCTGCTCGACGATCTCGACGCCGGAATCGGTCGCCTTGAAGATGTCGACGGGGCAGACTTCCTCGAGCTTGCGGGCCAGCTCGGCGTCGCCGGCAACGGAGGCGTCGAGCTCGACGTCGATGAAGACCTTGCTCAGCGTCTCGGTCATCAGGCGGCCACCCCAAGCTTCTCCTTGACCGCGTCGGGGATCTCGTCGATCCGCTCGACCACACGGATGCCGGCCGCCTCGAGGCGGGCGATCTTCTCCGTCGCGGTGTCCTCCTTGCCCTCGACGATCGTGCCGGCGTGGCCGAAGCTCATCCCCTTCATCTCCTCGTCGTCCATGAACTTGCCGGCCATGAAGGCGATGATCGGCAGACGCGAATTGTGGTCGGAGACCCATTCGGAGAGCTGGGCCTCCATGCGTCCGCCAGGCTCGGTGTAGATGACGATCGCCTTGGTCTGGTCGTCGGCCTCGAAGTAGGGCATCAGCTCCGCGTACGCCGAGCCGATGATCGCGTCGCCGCCGATCGAGACCGCGGTGGAGACCCCGAGGCCCGCCGCGGTGAGGGTGGAGGAGATCTCGGTGGTCATGCCGCCG